>CAYMQO010000208.1:0-4421 GCA_964392405.1 uncultured Marinobacter sp. | reverse complement strand
CAGACTTCCGGGGCAAAAACGTTGTCATCTATTTTTATCCCAAGGACAACACGCCGGGCTGCACCACACAGGGCCTGGACTTCCGTGACTTCCATGATGAGTTTCAGGCCCATGACACCGTCATTCTCGGGGTTTCCCGGGATGGGCTCAAGGCCCATGACAACTTCCGCGCGAAGCATGAGTTCCCGTTCCACCTGATCTCTGACAAGGACGAAGCCGTCTGTTCCCTGTTCGATGTCATCAAGCTGAAGAAGCTGTATGGCAAGGAGTATATGGGCATCGACCGCAGCACTTTCCTGATCGACAAGGAAGGCCGGTTACGTCGCGAGTGGCGTAGCGTAAAGGTCAAAGGCCACGTCCAGGAAGTCCTGGAGGCTGTTAAAGCCCTTTAACCCCTGCCCGCCCGGCTTATCAGGCCGGGCGCTGGTCCCTCATTCTTCCCCTACCACCAATGGCTCCCGGTGCACTGGCCAGGCCGAGAACACGGCTTTGACCACGGTCGCCAGCGGGATGGCGAAAAACACACCCCAGAGCCCCCAGATCCCACCGAAGAACAGCACCGCGACAATAATCACCACCGGATGCAGATTGTTCACTTCCGAGAACAGCAGGGGTACCAGCACGTTGCCATCCAGCGCCTGGATAATGCCGTAGGCCACCATCACCCAGATAAACTGCGCACCCCAGCCAAAGGCAAACAACGCAATCATGGCGACCGGGATGGTCACCACGGCGGCACCGATATAGGGGATAACCACGCTCAGGCCCACCAGCAGCGACAACAGGACGGCATAAGGTACGCCCAACAGCCGGAACGTAATAAAAGTCACGCCGCCAACAATAAGGATCTCAACCGCTTTACCCCGCACATAATTGGCGCACTGCTGATTCACTTCCTGCCAGATCTGACTCATCAGCGGGCGCTGGGTCGGGAGCATTCGGGCCGTGGCACCGAGGAGTACACGGCGGTCCTTGAGAAAGAAGAACACCAGGATGGGCACCAGAATCAGGTAAATCAGCAGGCCCAGAAGATCCGGGATGCTGCCGAGTGAGAACGACACCAGCCATTGGGTAAAGCTGCCGATCTCTGCCGCGACCTGGTAGTAGAAATCGTTGACTGCTTCAATGGATATCAGATGCGGATACTGTTCAGGCAGAACCTCAAGATAGCTCTGCATGGCCCTGATAATTCGGGGCGCTTCCGTTGCCAGAGTAGCGAGCTGAGTCCACACCAGCGGGAGCAGGCCAAACAGGAACCCCGTCAGGATGCCCAGAAACGCCAGAAAAACACCGATAATCGAGACGAGTTCCGGGATCCCCCACCGGGTCAGCCAGCTCACCAGGCCCTGGAGGATAAAAGCGACAATGACGGCAGCAATAACCGGGGCCAGCATCGCCCCAAAGAAGACGATAGCCAGAACGCCGGCGACCAACAGCAGGAACAGCACGACGGCTTCATCATCAGAAAAGTATTTATGAGCTATGTCGCGGAGAATGCGTAGCATTTGGGGCGTTACTCCTGTCCACCAATACCGATAACAAAATGATACCGACCGTCGGCCTCGTGCTGCTCAATCAACCGATGGTTGGTATAGCTCAGCCAGGCCGGTATATCCCTGGCCGAGCCGGGATCGGTTGCCAGCACCTCTAGCCGCTGCCCTGCTGTCATGCTACTGATCTGTAACTTGGTCTTCAGCAATGGCATTGGGCATCGCAGGCCGGTAGCATCAAGGGTAATATCAGCCATAGTGTTCAGAAACCTACTGCGCAGATGACATGGGGCACCATTATGCCCATGCGCTTCTTTACTTGCATTGTTTGTACGGAGTTTGACGGCAAACGTATGACGTCCGAGCTAACGAAAACCAGCCGGTCATGGCGACTGGCTACAGCGCTGCTGGTCGCCCTGGGTGTACTGCTCGCTTCCGCGACCATAACCCAGGCCCAGCAACGGGATCTTCCGTCCATTGGTGGTCTTGGGGGCGGCCTGCTATCGGATCGCATGGAAGAAGATATCGGTAATCAGGTGATGGCCTCCATTCGTCGCTCCGCCCGCCAGATCCACGACCCGCTGGTTGCAGAATACCTGACGTCGGTGGTCTACCGCCTGGTGCCCTACACGCCTCTGAACAACCGGGAACTGACCCTTGTCATCATTGATGACTCCGCCATTAACGCCTTTGCGGTGCCCGGGAATATTGTGGGGGTAAACGGTGGCCTGTTTCTGCATGCCCTCACCGAGCAGCAGTTCGGGTCGGTGATGGCCCACGAGCTGGCCCACCTGAGTCAGCGGCATTTTGCCCGCCGCCTGGAGCAGCAGGAGCGCTCTGCCCCACTGACCGCCGCCGGTATTATTGCCGGCATCGTGCTGACCGCGGTGACCGGGTCTGACGCCGGCATTGCTGCGATCATGGGCACCCAGGCGCTGTCGATACAGAACATGCTGTCCTACAGCCGTGCTCACGAGCAGGAAGCGGACCGGGTGGGCCTGGAAATCATGACCAACGCTGGCCTTGACCCCCGGGGCATGCCCGAGATGTTTGAAATCATGATGCGTCAGGCCCGTATGCAGGGCAGCCGCGTTCCCGAGTACCTGTCGACCCACCCATTGACCGAATCCCGGGTGGCCGACAGCCGCAGCCGGGCGGAACAATTCGCCGACAAGTCGGTGGCCGACAGCCATGAATACCATCTGGTACGGGCACGCCTGCAGGTTCGCTATTCACGGAATCTGGACGTGGCGATTGATGCGTTCCGGGCTCACCTCCGCCAACCGAACGCCGGCCAGAAAGATGCGGCCCGTTATGGGCTGGCAGTTGCGCTGCTTGCGGATGATCAACCCGCGGAGGCCCGCAAGCTGCTGGAAGAGCTGCTCAGCACCAACCCCAACCGGATCACCTACCAGGTTACCCTGGCGGAAACCCTGCAGGTCCAGGGCAACCTTGCCGAAGCCCGGGAGCTGATGGAAACCGCCCTGCGCCGCAATCCGGGGAACTATCCGATCACTGATCGTCTGGCTCATATCGAGAACGAGGCGGGTAACGGCAGCAAGGCCGCAGACTATCTGCGCACCCTGACCCGTGACTATCCGCAGCGGGAAAATCTCTGGCTCAGGCTGGCGGAAGCGGAAGGCATGGCCCGCAATATTGTTGGCGTACACCGCGCCCGGGCCGAGTACGATATTCTGATGGGCGATCTGGAAGCCGCCGAGCGCCAGTTGCGCCAGGCTCAGGAGCGGGTGCCGGCTTCTGCCCCCCTGCGACAGGTGATTTCAGAGCGGCTGACCGAGGTCAGCCGCCGTCGGGGCCGGTCCTGACGTCCGGGTCAGACCGACCCGTAACACCATGAGCCGGCCCCGGAACCTTATCAGGCGTTACCGGCGGCCTTCAGGTTCAGGCTTTCGGTGAAGTCCAGCATACGGCGAAGCGGCCGCAGCGCGTCTTCACGAAGCTCATCATCCACATGTACTTCCTGCGTGCCCTGCTCCAGCACTTCCAGCAGGTTTTCCAGTCCGTTCATGGCCATCCAGGGGCACTGGGCACAGCTCCGGCACGTCGCGCCGTTACCTGCCGTCGGCGCCTCAATCAGCGTCTTGTTCGGCGCCAGCTGCTGCATCTTGTAGAAGATGCCGTTATCCGTGGCGACGATAAAGCGCTCATTGGGCATGGACTGGACCGCATGAATCAGCTGTGAGGTGGACCCTACAACGTCGGCCTGATCCACAACCGCTGCCGGGGATTCCGGGTGAACCAGCACCGCTGCATCCGGATACAGGGCCTTGAGGTCTTCCAGGCCACGGTATTTGAACTCCTCGTGAACGATACAGGCACCGTCCCACAGCAGCATGTCAGCGCCAGTCATACGCTGGATGTAGCTACCCAGGTGTTTGTCTGGAGCCCAGAGGATCTTCTCGCCCCGGGCGTCCAGATCCTCAATGATTGCCTGTGCACAGCTTGAGGTGACTACCCAGTCAGCTCGTGCCTTGACGGCCGCAGAGGTGTTGGCATAGACCACCACGGTGCGGTCCGGATGCTGATCACAGAAGGCGGCAAACTCGTCGGCGGGACAACCGATGTCCAGCGAACAGGTTGCCTCCAGCGTGGGCATCAGAACCCTTTTCTCGGGGTTCAGTATCTTGGCGGTCTCGCCCATAAAGCGGACCCCCGCCACAACAACAGTCGAGGCCGGATGGCGGTTGCTGAACCGCGCCATCTCCAGAGAGTCTGCCACGCAGCCTCCGGTCTCCTCGGCCAGGCGCTGTATGTCCGGGTCGGTATAGTAATGTGCGACCAGTACCGCATCCTGCTCCCTGAGCGCATCTCGGATGCGGGATTCCAGCTCGGCCTTCTCCTCATCACTGAGGGGTTTGGGCTCCGCCTGGTGGGCCAGATATTCCTGGACCAGAATACGATCTTCAAGTC
>CAYMQO010000207.1:0-4482 GCA_964392405.1 uncultured Marinobacter sp. | reverse complement strand
CATCACAATTTTCTGAAAGTTCATTCCGCCCGCGTTGTCACTCCAAAATAGTCCGTCTACTGTGCGGAATGAACATTCTGCCAGGGAGTTCATTCCGGGTCGGCGATGCGGTCCGGCCAACTTTTCGGACACTGATGATATGGAGCTTCACCAGATGAACACAGTAAGAACAGTACTCTTCTCTGCATTGGCGGTAGCGCCAATGGCCGCCTTTGCCCTCGGAGGCGGTGGCGGTGGTGGCAGTAACCCCGACCCGACGCCACCGGGAGCGGCCTGTGACAATAACCAGCTTTCCCCGGGTACCACCTCCCGCACCATCACGGTCAATGGCCAGCGCCGGGAGTACATCCTCCATGTGCCCCGCAGCTACACCGGCCAGAATGATGTCCCGCTGCTGCTGGACTTCCACGGCCTGAGTTCCGGTGCGGACTACCAGAGCCGGAACTCCGGTACCGCCGATGTGGCCAACAACGAGGGCTTCATCGTTGCCTATCCCCAGGGTATCGACAACGCCTGGAATATCGGCCCCTGCTGTACCGAATCCCGTGGCGTGGATGATGTCGGTTTCGCCCGGCAGCTGGTTGACACTATCAGCGCCCAGGCCTGTATCGACGAGAAACGGGTATACGCAACCGGTTATTCCAACGGTGGTGGCATGTCCTACAAGCTGGCCTGTGACGCAGCTGACAAGTTTGCCGCTGTTGCGCCGGCCGCGTTCGATATGATTGAGGAACTGGACTGCCGGCCAGAGCGACCGGTGTCTGTGTTCGCAAGCCGTGGCCAGCGTGACTTTATCGTTCCCTTTGAAGGAGGCCGGTCCACGCCGCCCACCCATTATCGCCTGGATCCCATTCACTTCCTGGGCGCCGAAGGCTCGTTTGAGCGCTGGGGCGAGCTGAATAGCTGCAGCGGGCAGCCGCAGAGCATCGGTAATAGCTGCGAATCGTACAATAACTGTGCCGCTGGCACGGAAGTGGTGCTGTGCACCTCGCGCCTTGGTGGCCATCGTGCCTGGGATGCTCAGCAGAGCTGGAACTTCCTCAAGAACCACACACTTCCCTGAGCGGTTCCATCCGGAACACCCCGCACCGTCGTTGACGGCTGCGGGGTTTTTCCATTTCAGATGGCGATAACCCTGTCACGAAACCAGGGCGAAAATGCCGCCCGGACCGGTTTCTTTTCCATCAGTTTGTTATCCTCTGATTAATGTGCCAGCCATGTTGCTTGCGCTATTTCTGGCAAGACTACTTGCGACGTTTAACCGGCTGTTGATGAGGTAACAAGGGTGCGCCGACGCCGTTTGCTGTTCAGTGCGCTATCGTGCTTTCTGGCTTGCGTAGTGACCGCCTCCGCAGCGGCGGACTCCGTCCGTCGTATCGTCCACCCGGACGGCCGGGTGGAGTACACCAATGCACCGGCTGGTCGTCAGGCAATTGCCAGCACCGGTCGCGCTACCGTCTATAAATACACGGACCAGAACGGTGTTGTGACCTTCAGCGAAGCCCGTCCCAAAGGCGCGGATTACGATGTGATTCGGTTCGAGTGTTATGCCTGCAAACCGAACTCCACCGTTAACTGGCACCGGACGCCGCTGTTTACCGGTCGCTATGATGAGGAAATCAACGCGACGGCGCAGGAGTTCGATATCGACCCCGCTCTGGTTCGTGCCGTGATCCACGCGGAAAGTGCGTTCAATCCTCAGGCGGTTTCCTCCAAGGGTGCCCAGGGGCTGATGCAGTTGATGCCGGGCACCGCAAAAGAGGTCGGCGTCAGCAATGCGCTGGATGCCAGCCAGAATATCCGCGGTGGCGTGAATTACCTCGCCCGCATGATCGAACTCCACAATGGCGACGTGAAACTGGCAACCGCGGCCTATAACGCCGGGCCGGGCGCGGTCCGCCGCCACAAGGGCATTCCGCCCTATGCTGAAACCCGTGCTTACGTCGAGCGGGTGGGCATCCTCCATGAGCGGTACCGGCTGGCGAGCAACTGAGCAAATTCGTGTCCACCGTACGGGGCACACAGGCGATCGGGATGATCTAGACTGGTGGAACGGATTTCCATTCAGCTATCTTCCCGGAGGCCATCATGGGCACCAATGTCGACCAGAACGTCCGCCCGGACTATGACGAGGTGCTCAAGACCGTCGTCGATTACGTGCTCGATACCCCGATCGACAGTGACGAAGCCTGGACCACCGCCCGCTATTGCCTGGCGGATACCCTGGGCTGCGGCCTGCTGGCGCTGCGCTTTCCGGAATGTACCAAGCATCTCGGCCCCATAGTGCAGGGCACGGTGGTGCCCCATGGCGCCCGGGTGCCGGGCACGCCGTTCGAACTGGATCCGGTCAAGGCCGCCTGGGATATTGGCTGCGCGGTGCGCTGGCTGGACTATAACGATACCTGGCTGGCGGCAGAGTGGGGCCATCCTTCCGATAACCTTGGCGGCATCCTCGCGGTGGCGGACTACCTGTCCCGTCGGCGGGTTGCCAACGGCGAAGCTCCGTTCACCATGAAAACCGTGCTCGAAGCCATGATCAAGGCCCACGAGATTCAGGGCGTGCTGGCCCTGAAGAATTCCTTCAACCGCGTCGGCCTGGATCACGTCATCCTGGTCAAGGTGGCCTCAACTGCAGTTACCGCATGGCTGATGGGTGCGTCCCGGGAACAGATGCTGGCGGCCCTGTCTCATGCCTGGGTGGACGGTCAGGCGCTACGCACCTATCGCCATGCCCCCAATGCCGGCTCACGCAAATCCTGGGCCGCCGGCGATGCCACGTCCCGGGCGGTGCGGCTGGCGGATATGGCAATGAAAGGTGAAATGGGCATCCCCGGCGCCCTGACGGCACCACAATGGGGTTTTTATGACGTGCTGTTCAGCAAGACCAATCAGGACCAGACCATCAAGCCGGTACAGGAGCGGCGGCTATCCCTGCCGCAGCCGTTCGGCAGTTACGTGATGGAGAACATCCTGTTCAAAATCTCATTCCCGGCTGAGTTTCACGCCCAGACCGCAGCAGAGGTAGCGGTGAAACTGCATCCTCAGGTGCAGGGTCGTCTGGATGAGATTGACCGGATCGAGCTTATTACCCACGAGTCCGCTATCCGCATCATTTCAAAACAGGGTGAACTCGCCAATGCTGCGGACCGGGACCACTGCCTGCAGTACATGGTGGCGGTACCCCTGATATTCGGCGAGCTCAACGCCGAACATTACGAAGACACCTTCCATGAGAACCATCCCATCATCGATGAGATCCGGAACAAAATGGTCGTTATTGAGGATGAGCGTTATACCCGGGAATACCTTGAGCCCGACAAGCGCTCCATTGCCAATGGCATTGAGGTCTTCTTCCAGGATGGTACCAGCACCGGCCGGGTGGATGTTGAGTACCCGATCGGGCATCGACGTCGCCGGAAAGAAGGTATGCCGCTGCTGGTTGAGAAATTCCGGACGAACCTTGCCACCCGATTTCCGCCCCAGACCTGTGAGCAGATTCTGGCGCTCTGCGATCATCAACAGACGCTGGAAGAAACGCCGGTTCATCGCTTCATGGATCTGTTCGTGATCTGAATCTGGGTTCCGACAGGACGTTGCGGCGACGCAGGTGTCAGGTCTGAGCCGCCTCGGCGGATGTGTCGATCCGGTATTTGTCCGTCAGATTATAGAGGGTAGGACGGGTAATCCCCAGCAGACGGGACGCCTGCGCCATATTGAAACCGGTGGTTTTCAATGCCTGCAGAATGGCATTGCGCTCAGCGGTTTCCCGGACCTGGCGCAGGTTGAGCTGATTCAGCGCTGTCTCGCCGTCGTCATGGAGTTCCAGGTCGGCAGCCGTAACCCGTTTGCCCTCTGCCATGATCGTGGCGCGCTTCACCTTGTTGATCATCTCCCGCACGTTGCCCGGCCACGGGTAGTTGTTGATGGCCCGCACGGCATCGTCGCTGAACAACAGGTTGGGGCGGTCCATCTGCCGGGACAGGCTTTGCAGCAGTGACCTGGCAATCACCAGCGGGTCACCCTGGCGCTGCCGCAGGGCAGGCACATCGAGGGTGATTTCACTGATACGGTAATACAGGTCTTCCCGGAAGCTGCCGGCTTCTATCAGTTGCCGCACATCCCGGTGGGTGGCGCATACTACCCGGACATCCACCGGCACCGGCTTGACGCTGCCGACGCGGTCCACCGCCCGTTCCTGCAGGAATCGCAGCAGTTTGGCCTGGAGCGCCATGGGCATATCGCCGATCTCGTCCAGGAACAGGGTGCCGCCGTTGGCGCTTTCGATCTTGCCTTTTTTACTCTGGGTCGCGCCGGTGAAGGCACCTTTTTCGTAACCGAACAGCTCGCTTTCCAGCAGGTTCTCCGGAATAGCGGCGCAGTTAATGGCAGCAAACGGCTGATCGCTCCGGTGACTAAGATCGTGCAGAGCCCGGGCCAGCAGTTCCTTGCCGGTGCCGGTCTCGCCGGTGATCAGGGTAGTGA
>CAYMQO010000206.1:0-4483 GCA_964392405.1 uncultured Marinobacter sp. | reverse complement strand
GCTGGGACCCGAAAAACCAGCGCCCGGAACTGTGGAATATCTACAACGGCAAGGTGAACAAGGGTGAGAGCATCCGGGTCTTCCCACTCTCCAACTGGACCGAGCTGGATATCTGGCAGTACATCTATCTGGAGAATATCGAAATCGTACCACTGTATTACGCTGCCCGGCGCCCGGTGGTCGAGCGGGACGGCACACTGATCATGGTGGACGATGAGCGCATGCCACTGAAGGAAGGCGAAGAACCGATGATGAAATCGGTCCGGTTCCGGACCCTGGGCTGCTCCCCCCTCACCGGCGCCATCGAGTCCGAGGCCGATACCTTGCCGGAAATCATCCAGGAAATGCTGCTGGCTACCAGCTCCGAGCGCCAGGGCCGGGTTATCGACCATTACTCCGCCGGCTCCATGGAACAGAAAAAGCGGGAAGGATACTTCTGAGATGTCACACCAGTCTGATCTGATCGCCGAAGATATTCAGGCCTACCTGAAGCAACACGAGAACAAGGAACTGCTGCGTCTGCTGACCTGCGGCAGCGTCGACGACGGCAAGAGCACCCTGATCGGTCGCCTGCTTCACGACACCAAGATGATCTATGAAGATCATATGGCCAGCCTGAAGACCGACAGTGCGAAGATGGGCACCACGGGCGAAAAGCTGGACCTGGCCCTGCTGGTAGACGGCCTTCAGGCCGAACGGGAACAGGGCATCACCATCGACGTGGCCTACCGCTACTTCAGCACCGACAAGCGCAAGTTCATCATTGCGGACACCCCGGGGCACGAGCAGTATACCCGTAATATGGCCACAGGCGCGTCCACGGCCCAGCTGGCAATTCTGATGATCGACGCCCGCCATGGCGTAATGACCCAGACCCGTCGTCATTCTTTTATCGCATCCCTGCTGGGGATCCGCCATATCGTGGTAGCCATCAACAAGATGGACCTGGTGGATTACAGCGAGGCCCGCTTCAACGAGCTGAAGGAAGATTACCTTGCCTTTGCCGGCAAGCTGGGACTGAGCGACGTGCGCTTCGTCCCCATTTCTGCACTGGAAGGGGACAACGTTGTCAGCCGCAGTGACAACACGCCCTGGTTCAGTGGCCAGCCGCTGATGGAGATTCTGGAGAGCGTAGAGCTGGCCCGGGACAAGAACCTGGAGCATTTCCGCTTCCCGGTGCAGTACGTGACCCGGCCCAACCTCAATTTCCGCGGCTTCTGCGGCACCATTGCGTCCGGCGTTGTCCGCCCCGGCGACGAAGTCATGGTATTGCCGTCCCGGCGCAAAAGTACCGTCAGGGATATCGTCACGTTTGACGGGAATCTGGACGAAGCCTATATCGACCAGGCCGTTACCCTCACCCTGAACGATGAAATCGATATCAGCCGGGGCGATATGCTGGTGCGGCCCGTGGATGAGCCGGAAGTTGGCAACCGCTTTACCGCTAACGTGGTCTGGATGGCCGACGCGCCTCTGGAAACCGGCCGTCTGTACGATATCAAGCTCGGGCCGACGGTGACTTCGGCAACGGTCAAGAAAATCCACCACCAGACCGACGTCAACACCTTGCAGCAAACCGCCAACCCGGCCCAGCTTGCCCTGAACGAAATCGGCCTGTGTGAGCTGACACTGAGCCAACCGGTCGCCTTCGACGCCTACGCACGCAACCACGCCACCGGCAGCTTCATCATCATCGACCGGCTGACCAACGTCACCATCGGCGCCGGCATGATCGCCGGCACTGCCGGCGATGTTGAATCCCTGGAACCGGTCACGGCGGCCGAACGGGAGCGTCGACTGGCCCAGAAGCCAGCCATTATTGCCTGTAACGGACCCAAGGCCCGGGAGCTGGCACTGGCGCTGGAGCGCGCCCTGTTTGACCAGGGCAAGACATCGGTCGTACTGACCAGTGAAAATACCGGCACCCTCGACGACCGGCGCCATACTGCCCAGCTACTGGCAGCCCATGGCCTCATCGCCGTGGTGGAGAATCTCGGTACCGACGTCGCCACCGTCAGCGTGGAAGCCGACAGCGACGATGCCATTCCCGGGGTAGTGAGTGAACTGTTGCAGGGTCTGATTCGCGACCGGCGCGTCTAACCTGCGGAGGCAAGCCCCCGTCAGCTGGCGTCGCCCTCCCATACCGGGCGTTCGCGGCAGGCGTGGGGCAATAACTCCCTGGCCACATCCGTCCGGTTTTCTCCTACCGCCTGCATCCCCGGCACAGCCGTATCGTAACCGCACAACCAGGAAATCGGGCTTGCCGGGCTATCTTCAACGGCTGCCGGCCTCAGGGTAAGGGTTTTGCCCTGAAGCGGTACGCCTATTTTATTACCCAGTCGTATATGAATGGCTCCGTCGGCCACTTCAATGGATTTGACGTAGTTGGACGGCAGATATTCCGGCGCCGGTACGCCAGCGCTCTGGTTGTCCCGAGGGAAGGCCAGGTGCTCGCGATGGTACGACGTCACCGCTTCCCGGACCGGGGCAGCCAGACTCAGCGCCTCGGCAATCTGGGCCCGCTGGATGTAGTCCTGGTACCGGGGTATCGCGATCGCGGCCAGGATTCCGATAATGGAAACCACCACCATTAACTCAATCAGGGTAAACCCTGCACCTGCGCGGCCTGTCCGACTCATACCATGGCTCCTGTTGCAAACAGCGGCGAATATGCCCCTACCAGAAAAAGCCCAACCGACACCGCAACCAGGACGCCAAGCAGGACCACACTCAACCGCATGCTCAGCGCGACCCTCCGGGCAAGCTTCTCCGCCCGGACGCGCAGTAGGCGATGCAGCTCAATCCCCAGCACTCGCTGACAGGACATCGATGCCAACCCAGCATAATCGGCACTGGCTGACCCGGTCTGCCCCTGACGATCAAGGGGGTATTCGATCAGTGCCACCACCTCCCGATACAGCCCACCTATGCCAAACGGGAGCAGTCGCAGACGCCACCGGGAAGCCGTCTTTATACGGAATCGATAGAGGGCACGCAGTTGCCAGGTGAAAAGCCACACCAGGGCCAGTAAACCGATGACGACCATTAACAGCGTCCGGCCCAGTTCCATCAGGGCAAAGGCAGGGGCTGAGCCTGGCACTCCCGCGGTAAGGTAGAAATCGTGAATTGCAGGTAAAACCACCAGGCCATAGATAGCCATCATGAAAGCCAGAGCCACTGATAACGCGGTGAGATACAGCAGGCCGTTTCGGAGCACGGGCGGGGGCGACAACAGGGCATGAAAGTCCTGCTCCCCATACCATGCCAGGGTGGTATGCCGGTCTTCTGCAGACAGGTTTTTAAGACGGCTCAACAGGGCTTGCGGTAAACCGGTTTTGCTTAAAGGCCTGCGGTAGGCGGTTAGCTCGCCGGCCTGAAACCCGTCATGACCGGTGGGCAATAGCCGTTCAGGGTCGGCCTGATACTGGCGACAGAGGAAGTGAAACCTTTCCCACTCCATGGATAGATCTTCCGTGTTAACTACTGCTGATGCGCTGCCCTAAAGACAGCAATAACAATCACTCACTATAAACTGTGAGCTTGCGATATTAACAGGAGCTCAACACGAAGAGCCATGTTGCAGTTATTTTTGTGACGGTTTGCCCATGTTTACTTGCCGGGCCACTGCCCCGTGACCCGCTCAAAATAATGGCTTTCGCACGCCTCGCAGGGCTCCAGCTGGGCGGTAGCCGTCAGGCATTTCATATGATTACAGTTCACACAGCGGAACATGCCCGCGGTAGCGACCTCGCCGGTCAGGTAATGGGTAATATCGCTGTTTTCCAGCTTCTGCTCCAGTTCCAGAGTGTCGAGCCGGGTTTTGTCGGCGATGGAGAAGAGCAGTTCCTGCAGCTTGTGCTCCAGCAACGACAGGTCGAATTGCAGCCACTCCTTGAGGCCCTCGCCAGTGCCGCCGGCGAAGGTGACCAGATGCTCCAGGTCCCGTCTGAGATAGGCCGCCAGCAAGCTGGCCTCATCCCGGGTCAGACGCTTCAGCTCGGTTTCAAACTCAACCGCTTCGTCAATCTCTCTCCGCAGGGTGTCAAGGGTATGCCTGTCGGCATCTGCAAAGCGGGACTCAACCCGTTCCAGCATACGGTCGTAGGCCTCAAGGGCACGGCTGGAAAGCTGTTTTGGCTGGTCTGTACGTTCCTGACTGTTCATGGCCGCTCCTGGTGGTCACTTTCATTCAGTGTGGCACAAAGTCCGGATTTTGGCAGGCTACCTGTTGCCGCGTCAGTACGTTAGAATGTGCGGCCACTTTCGCAAGATTTTGGCAACTCTTATCTGACTGAAGCCGGCTCTCCGGCTCTCTTTCCGACACAAGGTACCGCACGGCAATGGCAGGAATGGACGAGCAATACAATCCCCGCGATGTTGAACAGAATGCCCGCAAATTCTGGGAAGACAACGACACCTTTACGGTGAAGGAGGAGCCCGGCAAACCCAAATACTATTGCCTGTCCATGTTCCCCTACCCCAG
>CAYMQO010000205.1:0-4553 GCA_964392405.1 uncultured Marinobacter sp. | reverse complement strand
GCAGCGCAGAAGTCATGCTGTTCTCCAGCGAAGGTAAGGCGGTACGCTTCAACGAAGATGAAGTTCGTCCGCTGAGCCGTACTGCCCGGGGTGTCCGGGGCATCAGGATGCCGGACGGCCAGCATGTGGTCTCGCTGATCATTCCGGAAGAGGGCGGTGTCATTCTGACCGCCAGCGAGCATGGCTACGGTAAACGCACCGCTATCGAGGAGTTCCCCACGTATAGTCGGGGCACCCAGGGCGTTATTGCCATGCAATGTTCCGAGCGCAACGGTGACCTGGTGAGCGCGCTGCAGTTGTTTGAAGGCGACGAAATGATGCTGATTTCGGACAAGGGCACGCTGGTCCGTACCCGCTCCGATGAGGTTTCTGTTCTCAGCAGAAATACCCAGGGCGTGCGGTTGATCCGCCTGACCCAGGAAGATGAGCGCCTGGTGGGTGTTGAGCGTATCGCCGAGAGTGACGACGACGGGGACGAAGGGCTGGAAACCGGCGAGGATTCCGTGCAACAGGATGATATTGAGGACAGCAACGGAGAATCAGCCAATGAGTAGGGCGTACAACTTCTGCGCCGGCCCGGCGGCATTACCTGAACCGGTGCTCCAGCAGGCCAGAGAGGAAATGCTGGACTGGCGTGGCACTGGCATGTCCGTGATGGAAATGAGCCACCGCAGCGATGAGTTTGTGGAAATCGCCGAAACCGCTGAGCAGGATCTGCGTGAACTTGCTGGAATTTCAGACGATTACGCCGTTCTCTTTATGCAGGGTGGAGCTTCCAGCCAGTTCGCGACCATTCCCCTCAACCTGTTGGGCGACAATGGTCGGGCCGATTATGTAAACACCGGTATCTGGTCAGGGAAAGCCATTGCCGAGGCTAGTCGGTATGGGGATATCCATGTGGCAGCCTCCAGCGAGGACAGTGGCTTTACCACCATCCCGCTGCCGGAAACCTGGAGCACCCGGTCAAACGCCGCCTATCTGCATTACACCCCCAACGAAACCATCGGCGGGCTTGAGTACGACTTTATTCCGGATAGCAACGGCGTGCCGCTGGTGGCGGATATGTCGTCCAACATTCTGTCCCGACCGCTGGATGTCTCAAAGTATGGTCTGATCTACGCCGGTGCCCAGAAGAACATCGGCCCGTCGGGGCTGGTGGTGGTCATCATCCGCAAGGATCTGCTGGGCAAGGCCCGGCCGGAAACCCCTACCATGATGAATTATCAGGTAGCGGCCGAAAACGGCTCCATGTACAACACGCCGGCGACTTACTCCTGGTATCTGGCCGGTCTGGTCTTTAAGTGGCTCAAGGCCCAGGGCGGCGTTAACGCCATGGCCGAGATGAATCGGCGCAAGGCCACCAAACTCTATGAGTTTATTGATGGCAACGGGTTTTACGCCAACCCCATCGATCCACGCTTCCGTTCCTGGATGAACATCCCCTTTACCCTGGTGGATGACAGCCTGAACAATGCCTTCCTGAAGGGTGCCGACGAGCGAGGACTGCTCAACCTGAAAGGGCACCGCAGTGTCGGCGGCATGCGCGCGAGTATCTATAACGCCATGCCCGAGGCCGGTGTGGATGCACTGATCGACTATATGGCCGGATTCGCGAAGGAGCATGGCTGACCATGAGTGACGAGGAGGCCCGGCTGGGCGAGCTGCGAGAGCAGATCGACCGTTTGGACGCACAGATCATGGACCTGATCAGTGCCCGCGCGCAATGCGCCCAGGAAGTGGCCCATGTCAAAATGGACGCCAACCCCGGGCAGGATGTGGTCTTTTACCGCCCCGAGCGGGAAGCCCAGGTTTTGCGTCGCATCAAGGAAGCCAACCCCGGCCCCCTGCCGGATGAGGAGATGGCGCGGCTGTTCCGGGAGATCATGTCCGCCTGCCTGGCCCTTGAGCAGCCAATGCGCGTTGCCTTCCTCGGGCCGGCCGGCACCTTTACCCAGGCTGCGGCCCTCAAGCATTTTGGTCACTCTGTCCTATCAGTACCCATGCCCGCCATTGACGCCGTGTTCCGGGAGGTTGAATCCGGTGCAGCCCGGTACGGGGTAGTACCGGTGGAGAATTCCACGGAAGGCATGGTCAACCATACCCTGGACATGTTCATCTCGTCCCCGCTCCGAATCTGTGGCGAGGTCCAGATACGCATTCATCATCACCTGATGCGCCGGGGAGGGGAGAAGGACCAGCCTCTGGCCCGTATCTATTCCCACCAGCAGTCCTTCGCCCAGTGCCGACAGTGGCTGGACGTTCATCATTACGGGGTCGAGCGCATCACCGTCAGCAGTAACGCCGAGGCCGCCCGCCGTGCCGCGAGCGAGCCGGGAAGCGCCGCCATCGCCGGTGACATGGCCGCGCAACTTTACGACCTTGAAATTGTGGCAGGGAAGATTGAGGACCGGCCGGATAACACCACCCGCTTCCTGATCATCGGTCGCGAGGCAGTCAGTGCCAGTGGCCATGATAAAACGTCGATCCTGATTTCCATGAGAAACCGTCCCGGCGCTCTCTATCAGTTACTGGAGCCTTTTCACCGCGCGGGTATCAGTCTGACCCGGATTGAAACCCGTCCGTCACCCAGCGGCACCTGGGCGTACGTCTTCTATATTGACTTCGAAGGTCATATGGATGACCCCACGATCAGCCAGTTGCTTGAGGGTCTCGAAGAAGACGCTGTGGAACTGAAGCGTCTGGGCTCCTATCCGACAGGTGTGCTCTGATCATCTTTCGGCCAGCCCCGAGTCCCGGCTGGCGATGAATCCGGAGGAGTTTATGTCTATCGATTACCAGTCACTGGCCGTAACCGGTGTTCAGAGTCTGACGCCCTATCAACCCGGCAAGCCCATTGAAGAGCTGGCGCGGGAATACGGCCTCGACCCGGACGATATCGTCAAGCTGGCCAGTAACGAAAACCCGCTGGGGCCAAGCCCCGTGGCCATGCAGGCGGCGCAGAAGGCGCTGGAGGACATGTGCCGCTATCCGGACGGTAATGCGTTTTCCCTGAAGGCCGCGCTCTCCGGGTATCTCAAAGTGGATGCCAGCCAGCTGACCCTGGGTAACGGCTCCAACGACGTGCTTGAGGTCATTGCCCGCTGCTTCGCTGGCCCCGGGGACGAGGTGATTTACTCCCAGTACGCGTTTGCGGTCTATCCTCTGGTAGCCCTCGCCATTGGTGCCCGTGGTGTGGAGGTGCCGGCGCGGAACTGGGGCCACGATCTGCCCGCCATGGCTAACGCCATTACTGACAAAACCCGGCTGGTGTTTCTGGCGAATCCCAACAATCCCACGGGCACAGTGGAGGGTACAGGCGCCATGCGTGCGTTCCTGGACCAGGTGCCCGAGCGTGTCCTGGTGGTACTCGATGAGGCCTACCGGGAGTACATGACTGACAGCGACGATAATGTCGACGGTGTGAGTCTGCTGGAGGATTACCCCAACCTGATTGTGGCGCGCACCTTCTCCAAGGCCTGGGGACTGGCGGCGCTCCGGGTGGGTTACGCCGTTTCATCTCCTGCCATCGCAGACCTGCTTAACCGCGTGCGCCAGCCGTTCAACGTGGATACTGTCGCCCAGGCCGCGGCCGCCGCCGTTCTTGAAGACCAGGATTATCTGGAGCGGTCCCGGACCGTCAACCTGCAGGGCATGGAACAGCTCACGGCGGGGTTTGCTGAACTGGGGCTCGAATGGATACCGTCGGCCGGCAACTTTGTTGCGGTGGAAGTGGGCGATAATGCAACCGCCGTTTTTGAGGGCCTGCTGGAGCAGGGCGTTATCGTGCGCCCGGTGGCAGGGTACGGCATGCCCCGGCACCTGCGGGTCTCAATAGGGCTGCCCGAAGAGAACGAGCGCTTCCTGGCTGCCCTGGCGCGAGTGATAGGCCGCCGTGGTGCCTGAAACCTTCGCCCCGCCGGGTACCGGTCGCCGGCTGTTTAACCGTATTGCGGTGATTGGTCTGGGGCTGATTGGCGGGTCATTTGCGGCCGCCGCCCGGCAGTCCGGCCATGCAGGTGAAGTGCTGGCGGCAGACAGCCGCCCTGAAGAGCTGGCCCTGGGTGCCGATCTCGGGATGATTGATGGCTATGGCTCCATTGCCGAGATTGTCGCCGGCGCGGACCTGGTTATTATCGCGGTACCGGTTCGCGCTACGGTAGCAGTGCTGGAGGAAGTAAAACCCCATCTGTCTCCCGACGCTATAGTGACAGATGTGGGAAGTACCAAGGGCAGCTTCGTCCAGGCGGTGCAGGAAGTATTCGGCACCTGGTCACCCCGGGTCATTCCCGGGCATCCTATTGCCGGTTCCGAGAAAAGCGGTGTGCGCGCCGCCCGGGCGGATCTGTTTGTGGATCACAAGGTGATTCTGACGCCACCAGAACAGGCCGATGCCGATGCAGTCAGCCAGCTGACCGCACTGTGGAGCGCTTTTGGCGCGAGAGTGCTGACCATGCCGGTAATGGACCATGATGAGGTGCTGGCGGCCACCAGCCATCTTCCTCATCTGATTGCCTTCTCCCTGGTCGATACCCTGGCGGGGGAAGAACAGAATA
>CAYMQO010000204.1:0-4569 GCA_964392405.1 uncultured Marinobacter sp. | reverse complement strand
GCCGACGCTCGTCGTCGGCGAACATGGGCTGGTTGTCGTGTCTCATGGCCCAGACCGCGCTCACGGTTGCAACCGCGATACCCTGTTCATCCAGCTCAGGAAGCACCCGCTCCAGATAATCCACGGTTACCCTATGGGGGTGCCCAATGGCAATGGCCGTGCCGTCCTGGCGGGCCTTGTGGATCAGTTGCTGGAACTGCTGGTGAACAAACTCTTCCGTTTGCTCATGGTCCAGAAATACGTCCCGGGTGACGGTGGGTACCTGCTTCTGCGCCGCAGTCTGGCCCGCAACAGTGGTAGCGATGGTACGGCTGTCTACAAAGTAGAGCGGGTAGTTGGCCAGTTCGTCCATCACCCATTCCATGGGCTCGCTAAGCTGGGTCAGCAGGCTGCCCATATGATTGTTGACCCCCTGCACGTGGGGTACCGAGTGCAGGGCCTGACGCAGAATCCGGGTCAGGGTCACCTGGTCCATATCGGCTGTTAGCCCACCCGGGCCCAGCCCGATCCGGCGGGTATTTTCCATAGGCGCGTGGAGCATCACTTCTTTCTGATGCTGGTGGGCCAGGGTTGCCAGTTCGGTGGTATGGCGGCGCCAGGGTAAAAACGCCAGGGTCAGGGGCTGTTCCAGATTGATCAGCCGGCGGCCTTCACGGGCGTTGGCTCCCATATCATCAATGATGATGGCGATGGTGGGTGGCGGCCCCTCGTCGGTGACAGGGGCGGTGCCATTGGCCAGGCAGGATCCGGAACCCAGCAGCAGTACCAGCGCGGCGGTAAGAAAACTGCCGGCCCTCACTCGATCCTTTCTCCCCGCCGGCCCAGAATGCCCATTCCTTTCAGCAGGTTCAGGGCAGACCGAAGCTGGTAGTCGCGGTTGACTTCCGGGTTGCTGATGTCGAGCTGGTCGTCGGCACGATTCTCTTCGCCGTTTTCCAGATGGCCGGCCAGGCTGGCCTCGCTGAAGAACGGGCCGCCTTCGATTTCAGTCAGCGTTGCCGGGCGGACTTCGATATCCGGGGCGATGCCGCGGGCCTGAATGGAGCGGCCGTCCGGCGTGTAATACCGGGCTGTCGTCATCTTGATGGCATGGGTCTCGTCCAGGGGAATCACCGTCTGCACCGAGCCTTTGCCGAAGGAGCGGGTGCCCATGATCACCGCGCGTCCGTGATCCTGCAGGGCGCCGGCGAGAATTTCCGACGCGGAGGCCGAGCCACCATTGATCAGCACCACAATCGGTGCGCCGTTGGCGACGTCGCCCGCCTTGGCATTAAAGCGCAGGCGTGAACTCTGAATGCGGCCTTCGGTGTAGACGATCAGACCGTCGTCCAGCAGCGCGTCTGAGGTTTCTACAGCAGCCTGCAGAATGCCTCCAGGGTTATTGCGGACGTCGATAATCAGGCCGTCCAGATCGCCGCCGTTTTCCTCAATCAGCTTACGGATCGCTGACACGAACTGGCCGCCGGTTTCTTCCTGAAACTGGGTGATCCGCACGTAACCGTAGCCAGGTTCCAGCATGCGGGACTTGATGCTGGTGACCTTGATGACTGCCCGCTCCACCTCGATTTCAATGGGAGCGCTTTCACCGTTCCGCATAATGGTCAGGGTCAGGGTCGTGCCGGGTTTGCCGCGCATGCGGGTGACGGCGTCCTGCAGGGTCATTCCTTTGACCGGCTCGTCGCCCAGCTTGATAATCAGGTCGCCGGCCTGGACACCAGCGCGCTGGGCGGGGGTGTCATCGATGGGGGCGATCACTTTCACAAAACCGTCTTCCATGCCCACTTCCATGCCCAGACCGCCAAACTCGCCACTGGTGCTTTCTTCAAGGGCTTCGTATTCCATGGGCTCCAGATAGGCCGAGTGAGGGTCCAGTCCGGCCAGCATGCCTTTAATGGCGTTCTCCAGCAGCACCTTGTCGGAGACCTCTTCCACATAGGCTTCCTTGATGCGGCTGAACACTTCAGTGAACTTGCGCAGATCATCCAGGGGCAGGGCGGTTTCGACAGGAGCAAGCCCGGCTGGCGCAGCTTCCGTCTCTGGCGGGGTTTCCTGTGCGGTCGCGAGACCACCGCTCAGGCAGGAAGCGACCAGCAAGCCGATAAGCGTGTTTTTATGAGCCTGGATAACCCTTTTCATTCCGCGTTCCTGTAGTCAATGCCGTCGACTGCCACCCAACACCGGGGTCTGAGTTACGCCGGTCAGTATGGCGTTATGAGCGTCGTTTGTCAGCCTGCGAGTAGCACTCGTAGTGGTTGTTTTACCGGCGTTTCAGCCAGCTTGCCGGGTTCTGTGGCTTGCCGTTGTGACGAAGTTCAAAATACACCGCAGGGTCGTTGGTGCCGCCGGTCCGGCCCGCGAGCGCGATGGTTTCGCCGGCCTGTACCCAGTCGCCGGGGCTGGTCAGCAGGCTGGAGCTGTGACCATACAGGGTCATGTAACCGCCGCCGTGGTCGATAATCGTCATCATGCCGAAACCTCGCAGCCAGTTGGCGAATACCACGCGGCCATAATGCACGGCCTTTACCTCGGCTTCTTCGGCGGTATTGACGAGAATGCCGTTGCGCCGCAGATGGCCCTGGGCCATGGCACCGCCGAAGGCAGCAGCGAGCCGTCCCTCAGCCGGCCACTCCAGCTGGCCTCGACGTTTGCTGATCGGGCCAGAGTCGGCGGGGGCCCGGATATCGGCAAGCGCGGCTTCCACTTCCTTCAGGAGTTTTTCCAGCCGCTGCTGATCCGCTTCCAGGCCGCTGCGCTCGCTGCGTCGTCCGGCAATTTCCTTCTCCAGGCTGGCCAGTGTCTTCTTCCGGGCTGCCTTTTCCGTTTCCAGGGCCTGCTGGCGCTGGCTTACGGCTTCTTCCAGGCGAACAATCTCGGCCTGGGATTCCAGCTTGCGCTGGCGGGTTGTCTGAAGTTCGGACAGGGTCTGATGGAAAGTATCCAGGCGCTCCAGGTTGTCGCCACTCAGATACTCGTAATAGGTCATGGTGCGGGCGATGTCCTGGGGATTGGCTTCATTTAACAGAATCTTGAGGGCCGGGGCCTGACCCTCCATCCAGGCATTGCGAAGCTGGTGTTTCAGGGCCGTGCGCTGCTGGCGGAGGCTCTGCTCCAGCTCTGTTTCCCGGACCTGAATCTGTTTCAGTTCTTCCGCCTGTTGCTGGCGCTGGGCCTGCAATTCCCGGCGTTCCCGGGTCAGACGGCTGATCTCTCTGTCGGTCCGGGCCAGGGTCTGCTCCAGTTTCGAGCGGTCTTTTTCGGCGGAGGACAGCCACTTGTCGATGCGGGCGATTTCCTTCTTGAGAGCCTCAACCTGAGCGGGCGTTACCTGCTCCTGAGCCCGGGCATCATTGCTGGCAACCAGAGGAATTAAAAGCGCCAAAAGCGCAAAAAGCGCCAGCCGGACCGGGCCGGCGGCGCTTGCTTGTGATCGGACGATGGTCCTGACCATCACTGGGTGTCAGCTTTAACCGAGCTCGACGAGACTGCGGCCGGTCATTTCCGCCGGCTGTTCCAGCCCCATCAGGGTCAGCAGCGAGGGGGCAATGTCGCTTAGGGAGCCGCCGTCCTTCAGGGTCAGCTGGCGGTTACCGACATAGATCATGGGTACCGGGCCAACCGTATGGGCGGTGTGGACCTGACCAGAGGTCGGATCCGTCATCTGCTCCAGGTTGCCGTGATCAGCGGTGACCAGGGCTTCGCCGCCCACCTCAGCCAGTGCTTCAGCGATGCGTGCAACGCAGGTGTCTACACATTCCGCTGCTTTGATGGCAGCGTCCAGCTTGCCGGTATGGCCTACCATGTCGCCGTTGGCGTAGTTGCAGATCACCAGATCGTACTTGCCGCTTTTGATCGCTTCCACCAGCTTGTCGGTCACTTCGGGAGCGCTCATTTCCGGCTGCAGGTCATAGGTTGCCACCTGAGGTGACGGCACCAGAATCCGGTCTTCGCCCTTGAAAGGCGTTTCCAGGCCACCGTTGAAGAAGAAAGTTACGTGAGCGTACTTCTCGGTTTCAGCGATGCGCAGCTGGGTCATGCCCAGATTGGAAATGTACTCTCCCAGACCGTTCGCCAACTGCTCCGGCGGGTAAGCGCAGGAGGTTTTGATGTCGGCTGCGTACTCCGTGAGCATGACAAAGTCCGCGAGCTCCGGGCGCTTGCGGCGCTCGAAGCCGTCAAAGTCGTCCTCAATAAAGGCGCGGGTCAGTTCCCGGGCGCGGTCGGCGCGGAAGTTCATGAACAGCACGGTATCGCCGTCGTTGATGATGGCGTCCGCCTCATTATCAGCCTGAACGCGGGTTGCCTTCACGAACTCGTCGTTCTCATCCCGCTCATAGGCTTCGTCAATGGCGGTCAGCGGATCTGCGACGGTGAACTCGGCTTCACCCAGAGTCAGCAGGTTATAGGCCTGCTCGACCCGGTCCCAGCGGTTGTCGCGGTCCATGGCGAAATAACGGCCCACAATAGACGCGACCCGGCCGACGCCGAGGGACTTCATTTTGGCAGCGGCTTTTTCAAGGGAAGGGCGAGCGCTGCGGGGCGGCATGTCGCGGCCGTCCAGGAAAGCGTGGA
>CAYMQO010000203.1:0-4587 GCA_964392405.1 uncultured Marinobacter sp. | reverse complement strand
ATGGCTCAAAAAGGCGTTAGCTGGCGACCGATTCCACACGAAATGGAAGAGAGCCTTTTTTACTGGAGCTTTGTTATATTTTCTGACCTTCAAAGACATTCAGTGAGCCTTCCTTGTCGCACTCTCACGAATTGAGGTATACACTTTGTTCTGTTGGCGCCTCCAGGAACGGCGGGGCTTGTTCCGCGCCAGCCTTTCGAACCTAGTAAACATAAAACCTTTTATTCCCTGAATCTTAGGCCCGAAGCCATCAATTAACACCGGCATTTTCCCATGCTGTTCCCTTAGCATGACGTTGTCAGTATTCCAGTCGGAGATCAAAAGGCTGCGCTGGACTGCTTGGTCAACTATAGCCTCCATAATAGATACCGCTTCGGAAAGGCCGATTCTACCGGCCTCAAGGAGCTGCCTTAGAGTCACGGAGCGATCTCCCTCGAAATTTATTATCCTCTCTGAGACGAGCCCGGGGCCATAATTGGTCGGAACCCAGCCGTACAGCTTCGGAAACATTTCAGGATACGCACCGTCGCGGCATTGCAAATACTCCAGATAGGCCTCTTCAGCAAAGCTTTGCTTCTGAGCTATGTTCCATGGAAGATCAGGTCTTCCAACCTTGATACAAAGCTCCTCGTTTCCAGGATAGGCATAACAAAGCCGCTTGCTTCCGCTACCTAGGAGATCCGCTTCTGTAAGCTCCAGCGCCTGGTGACCAAACCAACGACCTATCTTCATTCTATATCGCTATTCGGATGAGCAAGGCTGACTTTGCAGGCGCTCCGCAGGTAGCTACCATTCTGACACACTGCCCAAGCACTCTTACTTGCTAACTTTGTCGATAATGGATTCCATAGCGCGCTGCTGTTGCTCCATAGAGTACTTTTCCGCGAACGCGGCAGATCGATCAGCGAGCTCCCGGCAGGCTTCCGGGTCACTTATAACAGACCAGGCCAGCTCAGCCCACTGTTTGGGATCGTCGTTACTCAGAACATAGGGCAGACCTTCTTTCTCCATAAGCTCCGAAGCTCCGACGGTGCTGCTCACCAGGCTCGGCACTCCACAGGCCAGCGCCTCCAACACCACCCGACCAAACTCCTCCAGTCTGGCAGGATAGATATGCATATCGATAGCGTGAAATATCATCGGTACGTCTTTGACAGGATCATAGAACTCAACCAGGTGATCTACTCCCTCCTTCGTCGCCAGTTCTCGATACGACGTAGCAGAAGAGTCACCGAACACGCAGAACTTCACTTTTTCAGATGATAGCTTGCTCAGAGCTCCTGCGAACTTTACAAAGAAATCGACGTTTCGCTTCCTAAGATTTCCGGAAGTGATCAGTCCGAATACCTTCGTGGTAGCGTCAACGCCAATATATTCCCGGCCGCCAGACCGAAGCTGTTCATGGTTGTGTCGGTTAAATACCTCAAGATTAACGCCTTGATAAAACACCTCTACCAATTTCTCCGGAACGTCGTAACGCCTCATGAGGTCTCGCTTCATGATGTCGGAGTTAACAATTAATGCCTTGTATCCCTGCTCTTTGATAATTTCATCATGGATGGAAACCACGTCCGACGGGGCAGTTCCGGAGACTTCGCTATAGAGTCGGACGCAATTATGGATAACCAAAATACCGTCACTAAATGTGTCGCCGTGACTGATAAAAAGATCCACCGAATTCCGTTTCCGCCAGCGCTGAACCTGCCAGATAAAGAAACGTCTTCTCAATACGCCTTTAAACGGCCACCTAAACACTCTGACGAAACGTACTCCAGCCTCCGTCAAAAGGTCTCTGCTTGCCGACTCGGCAATGACAACGACCTCGTAGCCGAGGCGTCGAAGATAACTCGATTGCTCAATGACGTTCCGAACAGAACCGTTCGGTCGTTTCATTTGGCGAATTGCAATCGCTGCCGTTTTCAAAAAAATTACCTCGCGGGCCGTTTAAATGCGCTAACTGGTCGCGTTAAAACAAAAAAGCCGCCGTACCTGCTTTACGCAAGTACGGCAGCTTGAGTGTAGAGCCAGTTTGAGGGTTAATCACGCCTTTACCAACGTCAACCACTCCCGATGCTGCGGCAACTTACCCTTGACCGCATCAAAGTACATACTTTGCAATTTCTCGGTCAGCGGCCCGCGCTTGCCTTCGCCAATGGTGCGCCCGTCCAGCTCGCGGATCGGCAGTACTTCCGCCGCGGTGCCGGTAAAGAAGGCTTCGTCTGCCACGTAAACTTCATCACGGGTGATGCGGCGCTCTCTGACAGGAATGCCTTCGTCCTTACAGAAGTCGATGATGGTCTGGCGGGTGATGCCTTCCAGACAGGACGTCAGCTCCGGGGTGTGCAGCACGCCATCGCGGTAGATGAAAATGTTCTCACCGGAACCTTCAGCTACATAGCCTTCGTTGTCCAGCAGCAGGGCCTCTTCAGCGCCACTGGAAATGGCTTCGTTCAGGGCCAGCATGGAGTTGATGTAGTTGCCGTTGGCCTTCGCCTTGCACATGGTGATGTTGACATGGTGGCGGGTGTAGGAAGAGGTACGCACCTTGATGCCCTTTTCCTTGGCCTCCGGTGACATATACGACGGCCAGCTCCAGGCGGCGACCATCACGTGCACCTGCAGGTTGTCTGCGCGCAGGCCCATGCCTTCCGAGCCCAGGAACACCATGGGCCGCAGGTAAGCTTCGTCCAGGTTGTTCTCGCGGACGGCAGCCCGCTGGGCTTCATTCAGCTCGTCCTTGGAGAAGGGCATTTTCATATTCAGGATATGGGCAGACCGGAACAGCCGATCGGTGTGCTCTTTGAGCCGGAAAATGGCCGGCCCCTGATCGGTGCTATAAGCTCGTACGCCCTCGAAACAACCCAGGCCGTAGTGCAGTGTGTGAGTCAGGACGTGGGTCTTGGCTTCCCGCCAGGGAACCATCTCACCATCCAGCCAGATCAGGCCATCGCGATCAGCCATAGACATTGTTCTTGCTCCTGAAAAAACGTTTTTCGGAAAAACGGGAGTCTATCAGGAAAAATCCCTGAAAAGAAGTATAGCAAGCTAACCAATCATCAGTTTTTGCCACATGTCCTGCACGTAGCGGCGCTCAGCCACAAATGCATCACCAGCCACCTCGCTGTTCAGGTTCTGCAAGGCCCGGCGGTGCACCGTCGAGCGGAAGGTAATAAATATTTCGCGCAACTTTTCCGTGTCCTCAACCGGTAACACGCCGGCTCGGCCCAGCTCTTCCAGCTGACGGATATTATCCGACCACTGGGTCAGCTGGGGATAGTCATAACTATGGCTCAGCATGAGGTATTGCACGATAAATTCGATATCGACCATGCCCCCCGGATCGTGCTTGATATGGAAGATTTCTTCGCGACGGGACTCTGCAGTGGCCAGGCTGGCGCGCATTTTTTCCCGCATCTCCACGACGTCGGTGCGCAGTTTTTCCCGGTCACGCTGCTGGCAGAGAATGTTATGCCGCACCGCCTCAAATTTCTTCAGGGTCTCCGGGCAACCGGCAACGCCCCGGGCCCGGACGATGGCCTGGTGCTCCCATGTCCAGGCGTCGTTGCGCTGGTACTTGTCAAAGGCGGATACCGTACTCACCAGTAATCCGGAGTTACCGGATGGGCGCAGGCGCATATCCACGTCATAGAGTTGTCCGGCCGGGGTCTGTGTGCTGAGGATGTGGACGATGCGCTGGCCCAGGCGCGTGTAAAACACGGCGTTGTCGATAGGCTTGTCACCGTCGGTGGCGAGTTGCGGGTCGGCGTCGTGGATAAACACCAGGTCAAGGTCAGAGGTGTAGCCCAGCTCCAGCCCACCCAGCTTGCCGTAGCCGATAATGGCAAAGTCCGTGTCGCAGGCGGAGCCGTCAGCACGCCGGGGATAGCCGTAGCGACTGACCAGGTTGGCAAAGGCCACGTCCACCACGTGATCCAGCACCACCTCGGCAATCCAGGTCAGATAGTCACTGACTTTCATCAGCGGCAGGGTTCCTCGCAGCTCAGACGCGGCTACTCGCAGAATATGAGCCTTGCGGAAGTGCCGCAGGGACTCCATCTGTTCTTCCAGGTCTTCGAACGGAATCCGCAGCATATGCTGGCGCAGGTCATCCTTCAGCTCCGCCCTGGCGGGGGGCTTATAAAGACTCTCAGCGTTCAGCAGTTCGTCCAGCAGCAGGGGCGTATCCGCCAGTTGCTGCGCGATCCAGGGGCTTTCGCTGCACAGCCAGACCAGCTGTGCGCAGGCGCCGGGGTTTTCCAGCAGCAGGACCATATAAGCGGTTCGGCGAAGAATCGCCTCCACCAGTTGCAGCGCCCGCTGCAAGGTCTCTGATGGCTGCGATACATGGCTTAACGCCTCCAGCAGTACCGGCATAAAATGGTTCAGGCGCTGCCGGCCCTGGCTTTGCATCAACCGCACGTTGCGACTGTGCCGCAGGGTTTTCAGCAGTGCCAGGCTGGACTGAGGGTCCTCGTAGCCCTGGGACTCAAGCCAGGCAACGGCCTCATTCTCTTCCATTTCTTCCAGCCACAGTTCGGGCCAGCTATCGTCCAGTTCCATTGCACCGCCCTCCTCCGGCTCCAGGGC
>CAYMQO010000202.1:0-4598 GCA_964392405.1 uncultured Marinobacter sp. | reverse complement strand
GTGGTGCTCAGCCTGCGGGATCTTACCCAGCTACGGGCAGCCCAGTCTGAATTGCACCGGCTTGCGTTCTACGACCCGCTGACCGGTCTGGCCAACCGCCAGTTGTTCCGTGACCGGCTAGCCCATGTCGTGCGTCGCAGCCGTCGCAGTCAGGAGCCCGCCGCGCTGATGTTCCTCGATCTTGACGGCTTCAAGCGCATCAACGATACCCTCGGTCATGACGCCGGTGATCAGTTGCTGGAGCACGTGGCCCGCTGGCTCACCGGTTGTGTGCGGGAAGAAGATTCCGTCGGCCGGCTGGGGGGCGATGAGTTTGTGGTGCTGCTGTCCCGTATCAGCGGGCCGGAAGCCACCGCCAGGGTAGCCGAGACCATCCTGCGGCGGCTGTGCCAGCGTGTGCGCCTGAACGACCATGAAGTGAACATCACCGTCAGTATTGGCGTCACCATGATTCCCCACGACAGCGAAGATCCCGGCGTGTTGATGAAATACGCGGACCTGGCCATGTACCGGGCCAAGGAGCGTGGGCGCAACAACTACCAGTTCTTTACCCCTGCCATGAACCTCCAGGCCGCCCGGCGGCTGCTGCAGCAGGAAGAGCTGACCCGGGCCCTGGACGAGGACCGCTTCGTGCTGCACTACCAGCCCAAGGTAGATATTCAGTCCCAGCAGGTCGTTGGCGTGGAGGCGTTCCTGCGCTGGCAGCACCCGGAGCGGGGTATTATTTCGGCGCAGCAGTTTATCCCGCTGGCGGAAGAAACCGGGCTGATCGTCCGCCTGGGTGAGATGGCCTTGCGGCAGGCCTGCATCCAGATACAGGCACTGGAGCGGGCAGGTTTTGAGCGCCTGCGGGTGGCGGTGAACCTGTCGGTGCGCCAGGTAACGGATCCGGGCTTCCTCGACCTGTTCCGGCAGATCATTACGGAAACCGGCGTGGTACCGGAACGGCTGGAGCTGGAATTGCCGGCGCCACTGTTGAACGAAGAGCCCCACGCCCTGCGCGTACTGCTGAACGCTTTACGGGACACCGGTGCCCGGCTGATTCTCGATGACTTTGGCACCGGCGCCTGTTCCCTGGCGGCGTTACAGCAGATGCCGCTGGACGCGGTAAAGATTGACGACCGCTTCATCCGTGACATTCCCTACAATTCCAATGCCACCGATGTGGCCTCCGCCGTGATCGCGCTGGCCCGTAAGCTGCGCCTGACGGTGGTGGCGGAAGGCGTGGAGACGCCCCATCAACTGGAGTTCCTGCAGCAGGCCGGCTGCGCGCAATGCCAGGGTAACCTGTTCAGCCATCCACTCGACGAGGATTCACTGATCAGCTATCTGGTCAATCAGTACGAGCGGGCGCTGATCCCCTGAACGGTGCGCACAATTCCGGAGTCTGCAAAAGGGCGCGCCGATGGTAATGGGGCCGGACAAACGGTAAAATCCCGCCCTTGCAGGAGCCAGGCGCTGTCAACATGCAGCCGGCCCTGAAAGTCTCCATCGTGAGGGCAGCGGCGTTCCGGCATCACAAACGACCGCTGTCCCATGAACACGTCTGCTACGGGTAACCATTTGTCTGTGACTGAACTGAGCCGCATTCGTAACTTCTCGATCATCGCCCATATTGACCATGGCAAGTCCACGCTGGCAGACCGCTTTATCCAGGTCTGCGGTGGCCTCACCGACCGCGAAATGGCGGAGCAGGTGCTGGACTCCATGGACCTGGAGCGGGAACGGGGCATCACCATCAAGGCCCAGAGCGTTACCCTCAATTACAAGGCGCGGGACGGGGTTGAGTACAAGCTGAACTTTATCGACACCCCGGGCCACGTTGACTTTGCCTATGAGGTTTCCCGCTCGCTGTACGCCTGCGAAGGTGCGCTGCTGGTAGTAGATGCCGGGCAGGGGGTTGAAGCCCAGTCCGTGGCAACCTGCTACACCGCCATCGAGCAGGGGCTTGAGGTGGTGCCGGTACTGAACAAGATGGACCTGCCCCAGGCCGAGCCGGAGCGGGTCGCCAAGGAAATTGAAGACATTATCGGCATTGAGGCCCAGGACGCAGTACGGTGCAGTGCCAAGAGCGGCCTCGGCGTTGAGGATGTGCTGGAAGACCTGATCCGCAAGATCCCGCCTCCCGAAGGCGACGTCAAGGCACCCCTGCAGGCGCTGATCATCGACTCCTGGTTCGATAACTACCTCGGCGTTGTCTCACTGGTGCGCATCCGCGAAGGGGTGCTGCGCAAGGGTGACAAGATCCAGATCAAATCCACCGGCAAGGCCTGGTCTGCTGACCGGGTGGGTATCTTTACCCCGAAACTGAAAGACACCGGCGAGCTGAGCGCGGGTGATGTGGGCTTTGTGGTCGCCGGCATTAAGGACATCCATGGGGCGCCGGTGGGTGACACTATCGTGCACCAGAAATACGCCGACGAAACCCCGATGATTCCCGGTTTCCAGAAGGTGAAGCCCCAGGTCTACGCCGGCCTGTTCCCGGTAAGCGCGGACGATTACGACGATTTCCGCGATGCGCTGGAAAAGCTCACCCTTAACGATGCCTCCCTGTTCTATGAGCCGGAGAACTCCGACGCCCTGGGCTTCGGCTTCCGCTGCGGTTTCCTCGGCATGCTCCACATGGAAATTATCCAGGAGCGGCTGGAGCGGGAATACGACATTGACCTGATTACCACCGCGCCCACGGTTATCTACGAAGTGGTTACCCGCGGCGGCGAACTGGTGTCCGTGGACAACCCGTCGCGACTGCCGGATGTCGGCTCTATTGAAGAAATGCGTGAGCCCATCGTCGAGGCCAGCATTCTGGTGCCCCAGGAGCATCTGGGTAACGTGATTGCCCTGTGTGAGGAAAAACGCGGCGTCCAGAAGAACATGCTGTTCCTGGGCAACCAGGTCCAGCTTATGTACGAACTGCCCATGGCGGAAGTGGTGCTGGATTTCTTTGACCGGGTGAAATCCGCCAGCCGGGGATTCGCTTCCCTGGACTACCAGTTTGTACGTTTCCAGCCAGCCAATCTGGTGCGTCTGGATGTGATGATCAACGGTGACCGGGTGGATGCCCTGGCGCTGATCGTGCACCGGGATCAGGCCCATCACCGGGGCCGCGCCCTGATCGATAAGATGAAAGAGCTGATTCCCCGGCAGATGTTCGATATTGCAATTCAGGCCGCCATCGGCAACCAGATCGTGGCCCGGGTGACCGTCAAGGCATTGCGCAAGAACGTAACCGCCAAGTGTTACGGTGGCGATATCAGCCGGAAGAAAAAGCTGCTGCAGAAGCAAAAGGAAGGCAAGAAACGCATGAAGCAGCTGGGTAACGTCGAGGTGCCACAGGAAGCGTTCCTGGCGGTGCTCAAAGTGGATAACTAGGGCTTTACTGAATGGACATCAATTTTCCGCTGATCCTGGTCGTACTGACCTTTGCCACAGGCATCATCTGGCTGGGTGACCGGCTGTTCCTGCGACAGAAACGGGAAGCTGCGTGGGCAGCGTCCGGCAACGCCGCCGCTGGCAGCGATTCAGCGGGGGCCGGGGAAGAACAGGAAGGCCCCCCAGAGCCCTATCTGGTGGATCTGAGCCGGTCGTTCTTTCCGGTACTGGCCATTGTGCTGGTGTTGCGTTCCTTTCTGGTAGAGCCGTTTCAGATTCCGTCCGGTTCCATGCTGCCGACCCTGGAAGTGGGCGACTTCATTCTGGTGAACAAGTACGCCTACGGCCTGCGCCTGCCTGTAAGCGGCACCAAGATTCTGAGTATCGGCGACCCGGAACGGGGTGACGTGATGGTCTTCCGCTATCCAGAGGATGAATCCACCAACTACATCAAGCGGGTAGTGGGGGTGCCGGGTGACCGGATCCGTTACCGTAACAAGGAGCTGTTCATTAACGGTGAGCCGGTATCAAGCCGGTTTGTCGCCAACCTGCCCCCCTATGAAATGCTGGAAGAGCAACTGGGCAATACCGGGCACCTGGTCTACCGCAACCTTGGCGCCAGGGCCGGGGTGGGTGAAGGCGAATGGATTGTTCCGGATGGGCACTACTTCATGATGGGAGACAACCGGGATAACAGTAATGACAGCCGCTTCTGGGGTATGGTTCCCGATGAGATGGTTGTGGGCAAGGCATTCCTGATCTGGATGCAGTGGCCCTCCATCACCAGCCTGCCGTCGTTTGACCGGGTAGGCTCCATCGACTGATTTTGCGAACGTTTACCGGCCTGGCGCCGATAGCATGAGGTACGTGCGTATGAACCATCCTTTCCGGCAGCGTGGCGCGTCCACCCTGGGTATCCTGGTTTCCGTGTTGTTCTTTGCCAGCCTGCTGACGCTGGTAATCAAGCTGGGCCCGGCCTATCTTGATGATTATACGGTCAAGGGGGCCCTGCAGGGGCTCGATGGCGAAGAAGGGCTTTCGAAAATGACCCCGGCGGACGTTCGCCGGCTGGTGACGAAGCGCCTGAGTGTGAACAACGTCGATGGCTTTAACGCCAAAGACATCCAGATTGAGAAGGACGGCGATGTCGTCATTATCAGTCTGGAATACGAAGTCCGTACCTCCGTGGTTTCCAACGTGGATGCGGTGATGAGTTTCAGTCATTT
>CAYMQO010000201.1:0-4598 GCA_964392405.1 uncultured Marinobacter sp. | reverse complement strand
TAAAGGACTTCCAACAGGATGAGCACTCTATGACAAACCTGATTCTGGCCGCCGTCGCCGCTCTCATTGCAGGACTGATCATTGGCCTGTTTATTGGCCGTTCCAGCCAGGGGTCATCCCTGCGCCAGCGCCGTGCCCAGCAGCAGATGGAAGAGCTGCGCAGCGAATACACCCGCTATCAGGCACAGGTAAACGAGCATTTCATGGAGTCGGCGCACCTGTTACGCCGCTTTAACGACGCATTCCGGGATGTAAACCAGCATATGGCCCGAGGTGCCAACCGCCTTGCCAATGACGACGAGTGGCTGGAAGAGCTGGAGCAGGACCGGCAGAGAGCCCGCCTGACCGACGCCCATAGCGAGACCAGTGATGTGGAACCGCCCCGGGACTATGCCCCGCGCAAGGATCCTGAAGAAAAGGGTACGCTGGCAGAAGGTTTCGGCCTCAGCGATGAGGAAAAGGCCAAGGCATGATCTGAAGCGCGGGCGGCGTTTTTAACGATCACATAAACGCCGCTCGCTCTGTCCAAACCGTCAGACCGGGTTATCGCAGTCGATAAACTGGTGCTCCAGCCCGAACTCCCGGGCCAGGGCTTCTCCCAGCGCCTGCACTCCGTACCGCTCTGTCGCGTGATGTCCGGCGCCAAAGTAATGTATACCGCACTCCCGCGCCGTATGGGTGGTGGGCTCTGAGGCTTCGCCACTGATATAGGCATCAACGCCGGCGTTCACCGCCTGTGGGAGGAAGCCCTGCGCACCCCCGGTGCACCAGGCAACCCGACGGATCATATCCGGGCCGGACCCCAGGTGCAGGGGACGGCGATCCAGACGCTCCGCCAGATAGTCAGCAAATGCCTCCGCCGACAGGGCTTCCTTTAACTCGCCCTCCCACAACAGGCCGGACAGGGGTCTGGGGTTGGCGATGTCCAGCACGTCAGCCAGGCGTCGGTTATTGCCGAACTCAGGATGGTCGTCCAGCGGCAAATGGTAGGCAACCAGGTTGATATCGTGAGTGAGCAGGGTCTTGATTCTGGCCTTCTTCATGCCAGTCACCGCCTGCGGCTCGCCTTTCCAGAAGTAGCCGTGGTGCACCAGAATCATATCGGCACCCGCCTTTACCGCGGCATCCAGCAGCGCCTGGGAAGCCGTTACGCCGGAGACGATCCGCCGCACCTGATCCCGGCCTTCGACCTGCAGTCCGTTGGGACAGTAATCCTGAAAGTTCTCCGGCGTCAGCCAGCGATCGAGGGTCTGCAGAATATCCCGTCTCGCAACCATAGGGTCCTCCCGTCCGTCAGTCCAGTAGTCACGCGCGGCTATCTTTCAGGCCATCATTGACCGTAGCGCGTGCAGTAATTCGTCGTTCTGGGCCGCTGTTCCTATGGTAATCCTCAGGAAATCGGCAATCCGTGGGCGGTCAAAGTGGCGGACGATAATGCCCTGCTCCCGAAGCCGGGCAGCCACCTCACTGCCGGCCAGCTGACGATGTCGCGCGAACACAAAGTTGGCAGAAGAAGGCAGCACCTCAAAGTCCAGTGACGCCAGGTCCGCGGACACCCGCTCACGTTCGGCCATGACCTTGTGCCGGGTTTCGTTGAACCAGGCTTCATCCTCAAAGGCCGCAATGGCGCCGGCCTGGGCCAGGCGGTCCATGGGGTAGGAGTTGAAGCTGTTTTTAACCCGGGTCAGCCCCTCAATCAGATCAGCATGGCCAATGGCCAGGCCCACCCGGAGACCGGCCAGGGAACGGGCCTTGGAGAGGGTCTGGCAGACCAGCAGGTTCGGGTATCGGTCAACCAGTGTCACGGCAGATTCAGCCCCGAAATCCACGTAGGCTTCATCCACAACCACGACACTGTCCGGGTTGCCGGCCACAATCCGCTCAACCTCTACCCTTGTCAGGGCGCGGCCCGTCGGTGCGTTGGGGTTGGGGAAGATAATGCCGCCGTTGGGCACCAGGTAGTCTTCCGGTGCCAGCGCAAAGTCTTCGGTCAACGGGACCACCCGGCTTTCAACGCCGTAGAGCCCGCAATAAACCGGGTAGAAGCTGTAGGTGATATCCGGGAACAGGATGGGCTGATCCTGTTTCAGCAGGCCCTGGAACACATGGGCCAGCACTTCATCAGAGCCATTGCCCACGAATACCTGCTCAGGTGCCACGTCGTAGTATTTGGCAATCACCAAACGGAGTTTGTCACTTTCCGGGTCCGGATACAGGCGCAGACGGTCGTCCAGTTGTGCACGGATCGCTTCCAGAACCCGGGGCGACGGACCATAGGGGTTCTCGTTGGTGTTCAGCTTGACCAGCCGATCCATCTTCGGCTGCTCACCCGGTACGTAGGGCTTTAGTTGGCTGACCAGCGGACTCCAGAACCGGCTCATTGTCCGGTCTCCGGGGACTTGACCCGGTATTCGGCAGAGCGCGCGTGGGCCGTCAGCCCCTCACCCCGGGCCAGTACGGAGGCCACCCGTCCCATACGGTCCGCGCCAGCCGCGGAAAAGCCAATCAGCGATGAACGTTTCTGGAAATCATACACACCCAGCGGGGATGAGAAACGGGCGGTGCCGGAGGTGGGCAGTACATGGTTCGGCCCGGCACAGTAGTCGCCCAGTGCTTCTGCGGTGTATCTGCCCATGAAGATTGCACCGGCATGGCGGATCTTTTCTACCAGGGCTTCCGGGTTGCTTACGGACAATTCCAGGTGTTCAGGCGCGATCCGGTTGGAGACTTCTGCCGCCTGATCCAGATCCTTTACCAGAATCATGGCGCCACGGTCAGTCAGGGACCGGGCAATAATATCGGCCCGCTCCATTGTAGGCAGCAGTTTGCGGATACTCGCATCTACGGCGTCGAGGAACGCCTCGTCGGGACTGATCAGGATCGACTGAGCCTGCTCGTCGTGCTCTGCCTGTGAGAACAGGTCCATGGCAATCCAGTCCGGATCTGTGTCGCCGTCGCAAATGACCAGGATCTCGGACGGGCCCGCGATCATATCGATGCCCACGGTGCCGAAAACCTCCCGCTTGGCGGTCGCCACGTAGATATTGCCCGGCCCGACGATCTTGTCCACTGCCGGCACGGTTTCAGTGCCGTAGGCCAGGGCGCCGACCGCCTGGGCGCCACCCAGGGTAAAGACCCGGTCCACCCCCGCGATGGCCGCTGCGGCGAGCACCATATCGTTCACCACCCCGGCCGGGGTAGGCACCACCATGATCACCTCAGACACGCCGGCTACCTTGGCCGGAATGGCATTCATCAGCACCGAGGACGGATAGGCTGCCTTGCCACCCGGCACATAGATGCCCACCCGGTCCAGAGGCGTCACCTTCTGCCCGAGCACGGTGCCATCGGCATCGGTGTACCGCCAGGAATCCTGTCGCTGGTGCAGGTGGTAGTCACGGATACGTTCCGCAGCCGCTTCCAGTGCCTCCCGCTGATCCGTCGGGATCTGCTCCAGCGCCTGTTCCATCCGGGTGACCGGGATTTCCAGCTCGGCCATGGTAAGCGCCTCCAGCTGATCAAAGCGCGCAGTAAACTCCAGCACTGCCTGATCACCACGGAGCTTCACTTCATGCAGAATATGACGGACGGATTCGGTCACCTGATGGTCCACGCTGTCGTCCCAGGCCAGGAGGCGGGACAGCGCATTCTCAAAATCTGCCTCAGCAGCAGACAGTCGGGTAATCGAAACGTCGGTCATAACAGTCACCTGCGTGGTACACATAGCGTTAAAATCAGGCCCCTACAACCCGGCGGGCCTCAACAGCCTTCCCCATCTTCTCGATGATCGGCTGCAACTGGGCATGCTTCATCTTCATCGAACCGCGGTTGGCCACCAGCCGGGTGCTGATATTCTCAATCAGCTCCCGTGGCTCCAGGCCGTTGGCCTTCAGCGTATTGCCGGTGTCGACGATATCCACAATCTCGTCGGCCAGCCCCAGGATAGGGGCAAGCTCCATGGCGCCATACAGTTTGATGATATCCGCCTGACGCCCCTGCGCCGCATAATAGCGGCGAGCCAGGTTCACGAACTTGGTGGCCACCCGCAGCCGCCCCTGGGGCGCCGGCTGGCCCTTGACGCCGGCGGTCATCAGACGGCACCGGGAAATGTTCAGATCCAGCGGTTCGTACAACCCGGCGCCACCATGCTCCATCAGCACGTCCTTACCGGTCACGCCCAGATCCGCGCCCCCGTACTGTACGTAGGTGGGCACATCCGTGGCGCGGATGATCAGCAGGCGCACCCGGGGGTCCGTTGAGGGGAACACCAGTTTGCGGGACTTGCTGATATCGTCCACAAACTCGATGCCGGCCTCTTTCAGCAGCGGTATGGTCTCGTTGAGTATTCGCCCCTTGGATAAGGCGATGGTAATGGTTGTATCAGTCATCGGTGGTCCGTCCGGTCTCAATGTGCTGGCGATCGGGCCCTAGCCTGGCAGGCGGCGAATACTCGCCCCCAGCAACTGGAGCTTTTCTTCGATGCATTCATAGCCCCGGTCGATGTGATAGATGCGATCTACGATCGTATCCCCTTCCGCCACCAGGCCGGCAATCACCAGGCTGGCCGACGCCCGCAGGTCGGTGGCCATTACCGGCGC
>CAYMQO010000200.1:1286-4605 GCA_964392405.1 uncultured Marinobacter sp. | reverse complement strand
TCCACGTGGGTCGTGCCCTGCAGGTACATAAAGGCGACGTCGTCCGAATATTTCATGCCCCCGGGCGCCGGTTCGGCCTTTCCGGCCATGTAGACGCCGGCGTCTGTCGCCATGAAATGCTGCCCCGGAACCCGGCCGGGAAAGACCGGCCCCGAGCCGGACGTCATGGGGATCTGCAGGGTAAAGGTCTTACCGCTTGTGATGGCCCCGGCGGCGGCTTTGACTTCGTTTTCGCCAAGGTAATTGAGGGCACCGATCTGGTCATCATCGCCCCATTTGCCCCAGTTGTTGGGTGAGTCGGACTGCAGCTCTTCCATGGGCGTCTGCTGGGCCAGTGCCAGTGACGACAGGGCGGCAACCAGAACGCCTGCCCCCAGGACCCGGAAAGATGGTTTCAACGGCATGTCTGTTCTCCTTGCTCTGCATTGTTGTTGGAGCCACCGGTGACGGAACCGGCACCGGTGGGTGGTACAAGGAAACTTTGCGTTACAACCTGGAGTCGGCCCTGGAGGATGTCAGTCGAACAGAATGACCTGACGGACGGCCTTGCCGGCGGCCAGCTTCTCGAAACCTTCGTTGATCTGATCGAGGGTGAGGGTGTCGCTGAGCAGCTTGTCCACCGGCAGCTTGCCCTGGCGGAACAGGCTGACGTAGCGGGCCACGTCACGCACCGGGACACAACTGCCGACATAGCTGCCCTTGAGGGTGCGCTCTTCGGCCACCAGGCTGACCTGTTGCAGTGCCACTTTTCTGTCCGGATGGGCCAGGCCGCCGGTCACCGTGGTGCCGCCGCGGCGGGTGATCTGATAGGTAAATTCCAGCGCTTTCTCAGAGCCGGCCATTTCAATGGCACAGTTAACGCCACCATGGGTCAGTTGCCTGATCTGATCTACCACGCCTTCTGCGCCGGAATTGAAGGTATGGGTCGCCCCCAGCTCTCTGGCCAGGGCGAGCTTGCTGTCATCCAGGTCGATGGCAATCACTTCGCTGGCACCAGCGACGAGCGCACCCAGAACGCTGTTCAGTCCGACGCCGCCGAGACCCACAACAGCCACCGTCTGGCCTGCCCGGATATCGGCTGAATTGATGGCAGCGCCGACGCCGGTCAGTACCGCGCAGCCAAACAGCGCCGCGTGATGCAGGGGCAGTTCCGGATCAATCTTTACCAGGGAATCCCGGGATACCACGGCGTGGTCGGCAAAAGCGGAAACCCCGAGATGGTGGTTCACCGGGGTGCCGTCGGCGCGGTGCAGCCGGTGCTCGCCGCTGACCAGCGTGCCGGCGTTATTGGTTTTGGCGGCAGGCTCGCACAGGGCGGGGCGGCCCTCGGCGCAGGGCTCGCAATGGCCACAGCTGGGCACGAACACCGCAACCACATGATCGCCGGGCTTCAGGTCCCGTACGCCATTGCCGACTTCCTTAACGATACCGGCAGCTTCATGACCCAGGGCCATGGGTACCGGGCGGGGCCGGTTGCCGTCGATCACGGACAGGTCTGAATGACACAGGCCCGCTGCCTTGATCTGTACCAGCACCTCGTTGTCCCCGGGCGGGTCCAGTTCCAGCTCTTCGATTACCAGCGGCCGGGTTTCGTTATAGGGGCGGGCGGTGCCGATGGCCTGCAGTACGGCGGCGCGGATTTTCATGGTTGTTCTCCTTGTTCAGATCGGGCAGTCACAGGTCAATCCGCTGATTCTGACGCATCCCTGCGACCATGTGAAACAGCACCGCGCTCAATCCGCCAGGTGGCATCCACCAGATCGGCGGAGTGGGTATCGTCGGATTCGGCAATGAGCACTGTCAGCCCTTCACCCCGAAGATCGGCGATGACCGACGACAGGCGTCGGGCCAGCACCGGGGCCACCCCTTCGAAGGGTTCATCCAGCAGAATCATCTGCCGGCCCGGAATCAGGGCACGGCCCAGAGCGACGAGTTTCTGCTGTCCGCCGGACAGTTGCAGGGCTTTGCGGTCGCCGAAATCGGCGATTTCCGGCATCAGCGAGTAGACCCATTTGAGGCGCTCTTCGCCATCGCGGATCTTATTGGCCCAGGCTGGCATCAGCATATTCTCGGTTACCGTCAGGTCCGGAATCAGGCGACGGTCTTCCGGCATGTAGCTGATGCCCATGGCGGCGCGGCGGTGGGCTGGCAGCCGGGTTATGTCCTCGCCCTTGAACAGAATAGTTCCTCTGTCCGGCGGCAGCAGACCCATGATGGCGCGTATCATCGTGGTTTTGCCCGCCCCGTTGTGGCCCATCAGGCCGGCCATTTGACCGGTCGGCAGGGACAGGTTGATGTTCCGCAGAATGCCGATGCCTTCAATGGAAACGTCGAGACTGGATATTTCAAGGCTCATATCAGGCGACTCCCCCATCCTGGCTGGCAGGCTGTTGTTTACCGGTGACCAGTTCCTGTACCCGGGCGTCGGCCAGAACCTCGGCCACCGGGCCGTCCTTGATCACCACGCCGCTGGCGAAGGCCAGTATGCGGGTGACGTAGCGTCGCACGATTTCCATATCATGCTCCACGAACAGCACGGTCAGGCCCCGGGCCCGTACCGCTTCCATCACGGTATCCATCAGCGGGTATTTTTCATCCATGCTGACGCCGCTGGTGGGTTCGTCCAGCAGCAGCATGCGCGGGTTGCCCAGCATGGCAATGGCGATATCCAGCAGCTTGCGGGCGCCCTGGGGCATGGCGGTGACCATTTCGTCCCGGTACTGGCTGATGTTCATCTGCCCGAGGATCTCTTCGGCAGCCTGCATCCGTTGCGGGGTGTGCACCGGCCGTAGCATCTGGAACTGTTTCTGTTCCGCGGCGGCCAGCGCAATGGCGAGGTTGTCGATCACCGGGAGTTCCAGGAACAGTTGCGGTATCTGGAAGGACCGGGTCAGGCCCTTGCGCATCAGCTTGCGGGGTCCCAGACCCTTGATGGGCTGGCTGTCGAACCAGATTGAACCCCTGGACGGCGGCAGGTAGCCGGTCACCATATTGATAAACGTGGTCTTGCCCGCGCCGTTAGAGCCGATGACGCCGACAACTTCGCCGTCACTGATGGTTATATTGATGTCCTCGGCTGCGGTCACCGCACCGAAATAACGGGACAGGCCCTCGGTTTTCAGAATCTCGGTCATGACACAGCCCTTTTCTTGCGGGTGAACAGGCTCCAGATGCCCTTGGGCAGGAACAGGATGATCAACAGCAGCACAATGCCGAGAATCATCTGCCAGGCGTTGGGCGCCAACTCAATGGCGTAGGTACGAACCAGGGTGAAGATCAGCGCCGCAATGAACGGTGCGGCCACATGGCCGGTTCCGCC
>CAYMQO010000200.1:0-1186 GCA_964392405.1 uncultured Marinobacter sp. | reverse complement strand
AGTGCCATCATGGCGCCGTTGTTTTCGGAGCTCAGCCCGAACAGGGTCCAGTCCACCACCCCGAAGCCGTCGGTGCTGCCCAGGCCATGGCTTTTGACCAGAATGCCATACAGGATCATGGAGAACGCCAGCGACAGCATGGCGAAGAAAATCTCCCGGTACCGGGTCACCAGCAGCCCGAGAATCATGGCGACCGCCACGGTGGTGACCATCCCCAGGCCAATCAGCGCCAGCGCGTCGGTGATACCCAGAAAGCGTCCCCCCAGGCCGACGGCATAACCGCCGAGGCAATAGAACAGGCCCTGCCCGAAGGACACCAGACCGGCGCGCATCAGCATCACTACGCCCATCACTACCATACCGGTAGACAAAGCGAGGGTCAGGGTGAACACCAGCCAGTTGGGGCTGAACTGCGCGGCTACCGCCACCGCAATGGCAACGGCAATCAGGGCCAGTTCGGTTCTGTCTGTGGTCATTATATTTTCCTCGCAACCGCGCGCCCGAAAAGCCCGTGGGGCCGGAACACCAGCACCGCGGCCATAACGGCATAGATGATGAACAGCTCCAGCTCGGGCATGGTATGAATCGACGTCGCCCGGGCCAGGCCAACAATAATGGCTCCGACGGCCGCGCCGGTGATGCTGCCCAGCCCGCCGGTGACCACCACGGCAAAGGCCAGCACGATGACCTCAATGCCGATACCGGGTACCACCGAAATAATCGGGGCGGTCAGGCCGCCGGCGATGGCCCCCAGGGTGGCGCCGATCATGAAGGTAATGGTGAACATGCGGCCAACGTTCACGCCCATGGCGGTAGAGACTTCCCGGTCGTGAATGATGGAGCGGAGAATCTTGCCGATGCGGGTGCGCTCCAGCCAGAACCAGAGGCCGACACCGATCACCACCGAGACCGCCAGCACCATCAGGTCATAACGTGAGACGGTCAGCACATCGATGCTGATTCGTCCCATGGCGGCATAAGGCTGATAGGCGAAGTAGGGTGTGGTGCCCCACACCAGTTTCATTACGTCTTCAAGAATCAGAAGCACGGCGAAGGTGATGATCAGCATCAGGATTTCATCACGGCCGTACATCAGACGCAGCAGGCCACGCTCAATGGCGAGCCCGGCGACGGCACCGATGGTGATGGCACTCACGGCAAGAATGGCAAAGGCCATCCACAGCTG
>CAYMQO010000199.1:0-4659 GCA_964392405.1 uncultured Marinobacter sp. | reverse complement strand
TGCTGATCATACTGTGTTACCTGAATGGAGATCTGCCCACACAGCGGCGGACGACGGTTCACTGGAGTTCGTCAGAGCGCAAAAGGTACAGGGCCTTACTCCGACAGGCAAGCCAGGCGATTGCGCTCCTGCAGGAAATCCAACAGCGCACCCCAGGGCATGGGGCGGGCATAATAGTAGCCCTGCACCTCATCACAGTTCTGCTCCCGCAGGAAGTTCAGCTGCCCTTCGGTCTCGACGCCTTCAGCCACGACACTCATCTGCAGGCTGTGGGCCAGGCTGATTATGGCGCGGATTATGTGTTCCGAGTCGCCGGTCTCACCCAGCGCCTGAACGAAGGATTTGTCGATTTTGACCAGTGAGATGGGAAGATGTTGCAGGTTGGTCAGTGAAGAATAACCGGTGCCAAAGTCATCCAGTGCGAAACTGATGCCAAGCTGACTCAGTTCCCGCAGGCAGCGCTGGGCGTACTCCGGATCGTGCATCATGGCGCTTTCGGTCAGTTCCAGCTCAAGCAGGCTGGTATCAACGTTGGCGTTGAAGATAATGCGGAATATGGTCTCGGTCATCTTACGGTCGTGGAACTGCCGGAAAGACAGATTGACCGCAAACACCAGCCCCGGGAAGCCGAGGTCGGCGGACTCCTTCAGCCGGGCACAGGCCTGCTCAATGACCCAGTAACCGATGGGCACGATCAGACCACTGCGCTCCGCCGCCGGGATAAACTCATCGGGCATTACCAGACCCCGGGTGGGATGGTTCCAGCGCAGCAGGCACTCGACACCCCGCACCTCGCCGGTGATCAGGTCGATTCGGGGCTGGTAGTAAAGCTCCAGTTCGCCGGAACGGAGCGCATTGCGGAGATCCCCTTCCAGCTTGAGCTGATGGCCGGCAGAGATGTGCAACTGACGGTTGTAAAAGCGGTAGCTGGTGCCGGTATCCCGCTTGGCCTCGAACATGGCACGGTTCGCCCGGCGCAGCAGGATCTCCGGCGTATCGCCGGCTTCCGGGTAGGTGGCCACGCCAAGACTGGCGGCGATGGGCACCCGATTGCCGGAGACCATGACCGGATCATTCAGCGCGGTGACCAGCTTGCGTACAATCTGGGACAGGTCGAGGGAGTCGTCCACGTTCTCAGCAATCACCGCCAGCTCGTCGCCGCCAATGCGCATCAGTGAATCGACCCGACGCATTACCTGCCGCAGGCGCTCGGCCAGCCGCAGTACCAGTTCATCCCCCTGACGGTAGCCCAGGGATTCGTTTACGGTACGGAAGTCATCCAGATTGATGTGGATAAGCGCCAGCCGGTGGTTGCCCCGCTCCGCCCGGAGAATGGCCTGCTGAAGACGGTCGAAGAACAGGTTCCGGTTGATAAAGCCGCTGGCGACTTCCCGGCCGAGCTGGCCGCCGGCGCTGTCCTGCACCTGCTGGCGAAACCAGACATATCGGACAGATCGCGCCATGGACCAGCGGTCCAGCCGGCTTTTGCACAGGTAATCCGTGGCGCCACCGGCGAGCATGTTCATCATCACCAGATCTTCCTGGCCACTACCGATGGCGATCACCGGCTTTTCGTTGCCAGCCACCGCCAGATACTGAAGAAACCCGCTTTCGGAGCCGGCGTGAAACGTAGGCTCCCATAACAGCAGGTCAAAATGGGCGTTGAGTAGCAGATCGCCAACGTCGTCCGGGTCCGGGCACCACGTCAGTTCGGGGACAAAGTCACCGTGGCCGTGGAGCATGGCTCCGTACCGCAGAAAATCGGTTTGCTCCCTGGTCAGCACCAGGATACGCAGGTTATCAGACGGCATGACAGACTCAGATACTCGCCAGGCCCGGCTGGGGCCAGAAGTTAGTACTACCTGGGGATGATACCGGCAGAGGATAAATTCGGGCCATACATGTATTTTTTATTTGCACAGAACGCCCGGCTCTTCATTTCGGAATCATCGTATCAAGATAGCTGATTGTCCTGGAAGATACAGAATTTACTCTCAGGTAGAATGCTCCATCCCGACCAATCCCGTACCAGGTGAACTGTGTCACAACTAAACCCCCGTCAACGGGAAGCCGTGCACTATATTGACGGGCCGCTGCTGGTTCTGGCAGGGGCCGGCAGCGGCAAGACCAGCGTGATTACCCGAAAGATTGCTTACCTGATCGAACAGGCCGGCATTCCGGGCCGGCATATCGCGGCGGTCACCTTTACCAACAAGGCAGCCCGGGAGATGAAGGAGCGGGTCAGCCGGCTGGTGGACCGCAAGCTGACCCGGGGGCTGACCGTTTCAACCTTCCATAACCTGGGCATGCAGATTATCCGCGAAGAGCTGGCCCACCTGGGCTATCACGCCGGCTTCTCGATTTTCGATGCGGAAGACGCCAAGGCACTGCTGCAGGATCTGATGTTACGGGAGGCCAGCGCTGACGCCGGTGATGAACTGGCGGATATCCAGCACACCATCTCGGCCTGGAAAAACGATATGAAAGGCCCCGAGGATGCCTGGAGCCGGGCGGCGGACGAGCGGGAACAGCGCATCGCGTTGGTGTACAAGCGTTACCAGCAGTACCTGAAGGCCTACAACGCGGTAGATTTTGATGATCTGATTCTGCTGCCGGTGCAGCTATTCCATCAGGTGCCTGAAGCCCTGGCCAAATGGCGCCGTCGTATCCGCTATATGCTGGTGGACGAGTATCAGGACACCAACCTGTGCCAGTATGAGCTGGTCAAACTGCTGGTGGCCGAACGCGCGGCGTTTACCGTGGTGGGGGATGACGACCAGTCCATCTACGCCTGGCGCGGGGCACGCCCTGAGAACCTGGTTCAGCTAAAAGCCGACTTTCCCAGCCTGAAAATCGTCAAGCTGGAACAGAACTACCGGTCCACCGCCCGTATTCTGCGCTGCGCCAACCAGGTGATCGCCAACAACCCCCACGTGTTCGAAAAGGCCCTGTGGAGTGACCACACCATCGGTGAGGAACTCCGCATCATCCGCTGTCGTAACGAAGATGCAGAAGCTCACCGGGTGGCTTCGGAAATCATTGACCAGAAACTGAAAAAAGGACTGAAGTTCCGGGATTTCGCCGTGCTCTACCGGGGCAACCACCAGGCCCGGCTGCTGGAGATGAAACTGCAGGCCTTCCAGATTCCCTATCACATCTCGGGGGGCCAGTCGTTCTTCTCAAAGAACGAGATCCGCGATGCCATGGCCTACCTGCGCCTGCTGATCAATCCGGACGACGACGCGGCCTTCTTGCGGGTGGTGAACGTTCCCCGGCGGGAGATCGGCCCCCGCACCCTGGAACAGCTCAGCCACTATGCCCGCGCCCGGGATATCAGCCTGTATCGGGCTCTGGACGAGCTCGGGGTGGAAACCCACGTTACCGAAAAGGGCCTGGATCGTCTGCGCCGGTTTCGCCACTGGGTAGAAAACACTTGCCGGCGCCTGCACGAGGAAGATCCGGTGCCGGTTCTCAAGCAGTTGTTTACCGATATCGAGTATGAAGACTGGCTGCATCAGCATGCCAGCAGCCCGAAGCAGGCCGAGCGCCGCATGGAGAACATCTGGTACCTGATCGATTCCATTCAGCGCATGCTGGATGACGACAAGGGCACGGCCAATGAGACCTCCATCGAGGACGCCATTACCCGCCTGATCCTGCGGGACATGATGGAGCAGCAGGAAGACGAGGACGACAGCGACAAAGTCCAGTTACTGACCCTGCACGCCTCCAAGGGGCTGGAGTTTCCCCATGTTTTCATCATGGGTCTGGAAGAAGAGATTCTGCCTCACCGCTCAAGCATTGAAGAAGGCAACATCGAGGAAGAGCGGCGTCTGATGTACGTGGGCATTACCCGGGCACGGGAAACCCTGACCCTGACCTTTGCGGCCCAGCGTCGTCAGTATGGCGAAAAACTGGAAACCATCCCCAGCCGCTTTCTGGATGAACTGCCCGAGGACGATGTGCGCTGGGAAGGCACCGGCGACCTGGATCAGGAGGCCAACCAGCAAAAAGGCAAAGCCACACTCAGCGCGCTGCTGGGTGACCTGGGTAACTGAACAACTGGACAGGAACAAAAAGGGCCAACCCGGCATCGGGCTGGCCCAGACACATCACTGGGAATTATCCACCATGTGGCGTACCGCCGCTTCGACTTCTTCATCGGAGCAATTGGCACAGCCGCCCTTCGCCGGCATCGCCTGGAAGCCGTTGATGGCGTGGTCAATCAGGGTCTCAAGGCCCTTTTCGATGCGGGGCGCCCAGGCTCCGGCATCACCGATAACCGGTGCACCGGCCGCACCAGTGGTATGACAGGCCATACAGGCGGTGTCGTAGACCTCGTTGCCAGCACGGGGGCCAGAGCTGGCGGCCGCCGGAGCTGCCGCTGCAGAACCGCAGTCCTCTCCCTGCAGGCAGACCTTACCCACGGGGGCGATGCGCTCACGGATCTGATCTTCAACACTGGCGACGGCGCTCGCCGCCGTCAGACCGAAAGCAACCAGTACGGCCGCCACGACTCTCATCATTTTCACAGTGCACCTCTCATCAGAGCATTCCGGGAACCAGGTTTATTGCGGTTCGGCAGGCTCCCCAATTGTATGTGCGCGCATTATAGCGGCTGCAGCCGGGCAAAAAAACCAACAAACCGCTAAGATAGGC
>CAYMQO010000198.1:3104-4661 GCA_964392405.1 uncultured Marinobacter sp. | reverse complement strand
TTGCCCCTCACGGGCTTTGGATAACAGAAAAGCCGGCGTTTGCCGGCTTTTCTGTATCCGGGATCTGGCAAATGCCATTCCCGGCGTATCAGACAGGCCCTCAGGCGGTCGCAGGGGCTGCCGCCCGGGGCGCACCGAGCTGATTGCCCACCGCCGACAGCAATGCCTGCAGGGTCGCTGAGGTCGTATCTTCCGCCAGCGCCGCGGCACTGTAGATCTCGCCATTGGCAACAATTCGAATGCAGGCCATGGCGTTGGCATTGGTACCCTCACCCAGGGCGAACTCATCGTAGGCCTCTACCGCCACTGTAATGCCATAGGTTTTCTGCAGCGCAGCAGCCACCGCCTCAACCGCGCCCAGGCCATGACCTTTCAGCTCCGTGGCCGGCTCCCCAAACCTGACCGTCGCGGTGACACCTTCGTCATCCCGCCGCAGATCGTAGGTGCTCAGGCGCCAGGCGCTGTTGACGGCCAGGTAGCGGTCTTCGAACAGACGATGAATGGTGTGGGAGTCGATCTCACCACCGTGGGTCTCCGCCTCTTTCTGGACGCACTGACTGAACTCGATCTGCAACCAGCGCGGCAGGCTGATCTGATAGTCCCGTTCCAGCACATGGGCGACCCCCCCCTTGCCGGACTGGCTGTTGATGCGCACCACCTCTTCATAGCGCCGCCCAAGATCCTTCGGGTCAATCGGCAGATAGGCGACGTTCCACTTGTCACCCTCTTTCCGATAAGCCAGGCATTTGCGGATGGCGTCCTGATGACTGCCGGAAAACGCGGTAAACACCAGCTCGCCCGCATAGGGATGTCGGGGATGGGTGGAAATCTCGGTGCAGGCCTCTACCACGTCGGTAATCTCAGCCATATTGGACAGATCCACCATGGGGTCAATGCCCTGGCTGTACAGGTTCATCGCCATGGTGACCAGGTCCATATTACCTGTGCGCTCACCGTTGCCCATCAGGGTGCCTTCTACCCGGTCGGCACCGGCCATGACCGCCAGCTCCGCCGCGGCAACACCGCAACCCCGGTCATTGTGAGTGTGTACGCTGATCACGATATGCTCGCGGCGCTGGATATGGTCACAGACCCACTCCACCTGGTCGGCAAAAACGTTCGGCGTGGCCATTTCGACCGTGGCGGGCAGGTTGATAATGACCCGCTGGCCCTGGTCCGGACGCCATACGTCGGTCACAGCATCGATCACTTCCACCGCATAGTCCATTTCGGTACCGGTAAAGCTCTCCGGTGAATACTGGAAGGTCCAGTCGGTGTCCGGGTAACGGGCTGCGTGCTCCTGAACCAGCCGGGCACCGTTGACCGCAATCTGCCTGACGCCTTCCCGGTCCATACCGAACACCTGCTCCCGCTGCACGGTGGAGGTGGAGTTATAGACATGGACAACTGCCCTCTCCGCCCCTTCCAGGGCTTCGTAGGTCCGCTCAATCAGCTCGGGCCGGGCCTGAGTCAGAACCTGAATGCGAACATCGTCCGGAATCCGGTTTTCCTCAATCAGTTTGCGGCAGAAATCGAAGTCCGGCTGACTGGCGGCGG
>CAYMQO010000198.1:0-3004 GCA_964392405.1 uncultured Marinobacter sp. | reverse complement strand
CGGTTTTCCTCAATCAGTTTGCGGCAGAAATCGAAGTCCGGCTGACTGGCGGCGGGAAATCCGATTTCAATCTCCTTGAAACCCACTTTCACCAGCAGATCAAATAACCGCTGCTTCTGGGCCACTGTCATCGGCTTCACCAGCGCCTGATTACCATCCCGCAGGTCCACCGCGCACCACAGGGGTGCTTTCTCGATCACCTGATCCGGCCAACGCCGATCGGTTTTGCGCACGGGTTGGAAAGGAATGTATTTGGTGTGGTCAAAAGCCATGAGTCTGCCCTTTTTACTGAGGAAGGATTCATTAGGATGGAACTATGATAACCCAGGAGACCCGAAATATGATTGCTTTTTTAGCCCGAAATGGATCATTCTTGGCAATATACCTTTAGAAAATGACGATGGGTGAGCACATAATGCCAAGAAACGAACAGCACGTGCACAAACTGGATCGAACGGACCGGCGCATTTTGGAAGCACTGCAGCAAAATGGTGCCCTGAATAACCAGCAGTTGGCCGAAGTGGTCGGTCTGTCGCCGTCTCCCTGTCTCCGGCGCGTTCGTGCCCTGGAAGAGGCGGGCATTATTCTGGACCGGGTGACGGTGCTGGATCACAAAAAACTCGGACTCTCCCTTACCGCCGTTATTCTGATCGGGATGGACCGGCATACGCCGGAACGCCTCGGCACCTTTGAACAGCAAGTGGCGGAATATCCGGAAGTGCAGGAATGCTTTCTGCTCACTGGGCAAAGCGCGGATTACATGCTCAAGGTCGTCGTGCCGGATATGGACCACTACCATGAATTCCTGCTCAACAAGATTACCCGGATACCGGGGGTGAGCGGGGTCCACTCAAGCTTTGTGCTGCGACGGGTGGTTTCTACCACCGCCCTGCCCTTAAAGTATCTGGAGAGCGACGGTTAGCGATTCAGGCGCTTCTTTTCTCCCGCGGGGCACGTACAATAACGCCTTTGCGTTCATCCATCTTCTGTTACGGAAACCACAATGCGAGCAAGCCGTTATCTGATTGCCACCCTCAAGGAAAACCCATCCGATGCCGAAATTATCAGTCATCAGCTGATGCTGAGGGCCGGCATGATCCGCCGGCTGGCGGCGGGCCTTTATACCTGGCTACCGATGGGGCTGCGGGTATTGCGCAAAGTGGAGCGCATCGTGCGGGAAGAAATGGACCGCAGTGGTGCCCAGGAAGTTCTTATGCCGGCCGTACAGCCGGCAGAACTGTGGCAGGAATCCGGCCGCTGGCAGGAATATGGTGGCGAGCTGCTCCGTTTAAAAGACCGGCATGACCGTGACTTCTGCTTTGGCCCGACCCACGAGGAAGTCATCACCGATCTGATCCGTAACGAACTGAAAAGCTACAAGGAACTGCCCGCCAACTTCTATCAGATCCAGACCAAGTTCCGGGATGAGCGCCGGCCCCGTTTTGGCGTCATGCGCGCCCGGGAATTCCTGATGAAAGACGCCTACTCGTTCCACGTTAACAGCGAATCCCTGGACGAGACCTACGAGGTCATGCATCGCACCTACTGCGCCATTTTCGATCGGCTGGGCCTGAATTACCGACCGGTGGAGGCCGATTCCGGTGCGATCGGCGGCAATGCGTCCCATGAGTTCCATGTGCTGGCTTCGTCCGGTGAGGACGAAATCGCGTTCAGCACCGGCAGCGACTACGCCGCCAACCTGGAGAAAGCCGAAGCGCTGGCCCCGGCGGGAGAACGCCCGGCGCCGTCCGAGACCCTGACCGAAGTGGCGACACCCGGCCAGACCACCATCGCTGCCATTGCCGACTTCCTGAAGGTTCCCGCCGAGAAGACTGTCAAGACCCTGCTGGTCAAAGCGGCGGCGCCGGAGGGCGAAGACGGCGGACTGGTGGCACTGGTTCTGCGCGGTGACCATACCCTGAATGAGATCAAGGCGGAAAACCTGGACGGCGTTGCAGAGCCACTCACCATGGCCACCGACGAAGAAATCCAACGCATTACAGGCTGCCCGCCGGGCTCCATCGGTCCGGTGAATCTCCCGGTACCGGTAATAGTGGATCGCTCAGCTGCCCACCTCGCCGACTTTGTCTGCGGGGCCAATCGCGAGGGCTACCACCTCACCGGGGTCAACTGGGAGCGGGATCTGCCCTTGGGACGCGTGGAAGATCTGCGGAACGTTGTCGAAGGCGACCCCAGCCCGGACGGCAAGGGCACCCTTGAGATCCGTCGCGGCATCGAAGTCGGCCATATCTTCAAGCTGGGCAACAAGTACAGCACGGCGTTGGGTGCTACGGTCCTGGATGAACAGGGTAAAACCAAGGTCCTGGAAATGGGCTGTTACGGCATCGGGGTTTCGCGGATCGTCGCTGCCGCCATTGAGCAGAATCACGATGACCGGGGCATTATCTGGCCGGCGGCTATCGCTCCCTTTGAAGTCGCCGTGGTGACTCTCAACGGTCAAAAGTCTGCAGCGGTTCAGGAAGCTGGCGAGAAGCTCTATAAAGATCTGACGGAAGCCGGCTTCGACGTGCTGCTGGACGATCGTAATGAGCGCCCAGGGGTGAAGTTTGCGGACCTGGAGCTGATGGGTCTGCCCCACCGGGTTGTGGTATCCGACCGGGGCCTGCAGGCCGGCACCCTGGAATACAAAGGACGTCAGGATGCGGACCGGCAGGACCTTCCGCTGACGGAGATTGTCGACTTTCTGCTGAATATCTCGCCCCGCCAGAGCTGACGGGACGGTTCGCCGCCCGGGTCAACATGGGCCGGGGCGGCGGCTGCAACCTCAGTGTGGGCCGGGGTTGTCCAGCCCAAAGCTTGCCGGTACGACGCCGGGCTCCATTTCCAAGGTCACTTCAAAGCGTGCCTGTACATCGTCACGGATGCGGCGGGCCAGCTCCAGAATATCCCTGCCGGTACCGCCCGAGTGGTTGACCAGCACCAGCGCCTGCTGGTGGTGAACGCCAACCGTCCGGTTCCGGTAACCCTTCCAGCCACACTGGTC
>CAYMQO010000197.1:1181-4704 GCA_964392405.1 uncultured Marinobacter sp. | reverse complement strand
TATGGGCGGCGTCACCCACCAGGGCAAGCCCCGCCTGTACGTACTGCTTGCTGTGCCGCTGGCGCAATGGCAGGGCGTGGCGTCTGGACACCGCTTCCACCCGACCCAGGCGATGCTCGAAATCCCGCCCCAGCGCATCGAGGAAGGTGGAGTCATCCAGCGCCAATAGTTCCCTGGCGCGACCAGTATCCTGGGACCAAACGATGGAACAAAAATGCTCACTCCGGTCCGCGCTGTCATTCTGTAGCGGCAGGAATGCCAGCGGCCCGGTGGCCATAAATCGCTGCCAGGCGGTATGCTCATGGGGGCGCTCGGTACGCACCGTGCAGACGATGGCTTCCTGGCCGTAGTCCCATTCCCGGGTCGGCAGCCCGGCCCATTGGCGGACTCTCGAGTTAGCGCCATCTGCACCGACCACCAGGGAGGCGATCAGGGTCTCGTCCTCGCAAAGGCTCAGCTGCCAGTGTTCATTGACCCTTTGCAGACGGTTGACGGAGCGCCCGTCGAAACAGCTAAGCGCTGACTCCTCCACCTGACGGAAAAGCCCCCGTACCAGCAACCGGTTCTCGATAATCGTACCAAGGGCAGGTGCACCGAGGCTTTCGGCCTCAAAGCGGATGCGGCCGATGGCCTCACCATCCCAGACATCCATTGCGGTATAGGGGCAATGACGGGTTTCTGTGGCTTTCTGCCAGGCGCCGAGTTGTTCCAGCAGGCGCTGACTTGCCGGGGAAATGGCGCTGACCCTTGCCTCAAAGCCATCCACATCAGACGCCTCGGCCGGCGCTTCGGTGAGCTGACTCAGTGGTGCCCGCTCCACCAGCGCAACCTGCCAGCCCTGACGGGCAGCCCCGAGCGCGAGCGCGGTGCCGGTCATGCCACCACCGACTACCACGATATCAAAATGCTTCATCACCAGTATTCCTCCCTGCGCGCTACCGGTTTGGCTGCACCCAGTCCCATGGCCTGCCGTGCGAACCAGTGTTTGGCGTTTGGCAGCACGTCCAGCCCGGCCAGGGCGGTACTGCGGACAAAGGCCGGGGTCGGGTAATCGCCGCCAAAGAGGCGAACCAGGGTATCTGAAAAACCGACAATCCGGCGCTGGTCATCTTCATGGGCCTGCCGGTACTTCATCAGCACCGGCAGGCTGCCTGGGGACTGGCCGGTCTGTTCCGCATAACGAAAGGCCTCCGCCAGAGCCATGAGGCCCCTCAGCGCCAGGTTGAATCCCTGCCCGGCCACGGGATGAAGGGCATGGGCTGCGTTGCCGATCAACGCAATACCCGGGCGGACGCTTTCGGTCGCGACGGTCAGCGAAAGCGGATAGTGATAGGTCTCGCCGAAACGGGTGATACGACCCAGGCGCCAACCGAACACCTTCTGCAAACGCTGACATCGGGCGTCGTCGCTCAGCGCCAGTAATTCGTCAAGCTCAGCCCGGGACAACGTCCACACCAGGGCCGAACGATGGCCGGGCTGAGGCCCACCCACCTGCGGCAGCAACGCCATGGGTCCGCGATCGGTAAAGCGCTCCCATGCGGTGCCCTCATGGGGATACTCGGTGCTGACGTTGGCGATCAGCGCGTAATGACCGTAGTCTTCCCGGTTCACACTGATGCCCAGGGATTCCCGCAGACCGGAACGTCCACCATCAGCCACCACCAGGCAGCGGGTGTGAACTTCCGTCGCCTCACCGGGCTCATCGACGTTACTTTCAACCGGGCTGACAGTGGCGCAAACCCCGTCCTTGCCGGGAACGACTTTGGTAACCCGCGCGGGAGCAAGCCAGTGAATGGCCGGTGTCTTCCGTAATGCCGCCATCAGGCACAGCCCAAGCCACCGGTTATCCGCCACATACCCCAACGCCGGCAGATGATGGTCCGTGGCCGCCAGCCGGGTCACACCCAGCCGACCCCGCTCGGATACATGGATATGCCGGATTGCCGCCGCCTGCTGCTCAATGGCCGACCACAGGCCCAGACGCTCGAAAATCTGCCGGGAGCCCCATGACAGGGCGGTGGAACGGGCGTCGTAACTGGGCTGATAGTCCTCCGGCGCCGGCGTTTCGGAAAGCGGGAAGGCCTCGGTCACGGTGATCCGGTAACCCGGCGCCAGTTGCGCAACCGCCAGCGCCAGCGTGGCACCGGCCAGCCCACCGCCCGCAATCAGTATATCCGTGTCCAGGGTCTGCATAAGGTTCCGGCCCGGCTCCTGTTAATCGGTGGTTATTGCTCGGCCATCAAGGCTTCAATTTCAGCGACGTTCTTCGGCACCCCATCCGTCAGCACCCGGCAGCCGTCCCTGGTGACCGCCACATCGTCTTCAATGCGAATGCCGATGCCCCGCCAGCGGGGATCGACGTCCATGTTGTCCGGGGCCACGTACAGGCCCGGCTCCACCGTCATGACCATGCCCGGTTCCAGTTCCCGCCAGGCGTCGCCGACCTTGTAGTCGCCCACGTCATGCACGTCCATGCCCAGCCAGTGCCCGGTCCGGTGCATGTAGAAGGGTCTGTAGGCTTCTTTCTCCAGAGCTTCAGCCAGGGTGCCCTCGATCAGGCCCAGGTCGATCAGTCCCTGGGTCAGCACTTCCACCGCAGCTTCATGGGGCATGTTCCAGTGATTACCGGGGCGAACGGCATCGATCGCCGCATACTGGGCTTCCAGCACCACCTCGTAGAGTGCCCGCTGGGGCTCGCTGAAAGTTCCGCTGACCGGGAAGGTCCGGGTGATGTCAGAGGCATAGCAGTCCACTTCACAGCCTGCATCAATCAGCACCAGGTCGCCGTCCTTCAGCGGATCACGGTTGTCAGTGTAGTGAAGTATGCAACCGTTGGCGCCACTGCCCACGATGGAGGGGTAGGCCACGTTACGTGCACCATTTTCCATAAAGGTGCGAATCAGCTCGGCTTCCAGCTGATACTCGTAGCCGCCCCGTCGGGCGCGTTTCATGGCGTTGCAGTGGGCCTCCGCACTGATCTGCCCTGCCCGGGCCATGACCTTGATCTCACTGGCGCTCTTGTACAGGCGAAGGTCATGGAGGAGATGTTCCAGCGCAACAAACTCGCCGGGAGGCTGAGCACCGGCCCGTACCTTGCTGCGGATGGCCTTGATCCAGTCCATAACCCGCTTATCAAAGCTCTGATCACGGCCCAGCGGGTAATACACGCGACTGCGCCCTTCGATCATTCCCGGCAGGATGTCATCGATATCCGAAATGGGAAACGCGTCGTCCATGCCATATTGCTCAATGGCACCCTCGGGACCGGTAATGGAACCATCCCACAACTCCTTCTCGGGATTGCGCTCCCGGCAGAACAGGACAGATTCCCCGTGTTCCCGGCCCGGGATCAGCACCACGACGGCCTCCGGTTCGCCAAAGCCGGTCAGGTACTGGAAGTCGCTGTCCTGACGGAACGGGAAAAGCACGTCCCGGTTACGGGTGCACTCCGGCGCGGCGGGCAATATGGCAATGCTGTCCTCCGCCATCAGCTCCATCAGCCGGCGCCGGCGGTCGGCGTGTT
>CAYMQO010000197.1:0-1081 GCA_964392405.1 uncultured Marinobacter sp. | reverse complement strand
GCAATGCTGTCCTCCGCCATCAGCTCCATCAGCCGGCGCCGGCGGTCGGCGTGTTCAGTCATGGGGATCCACGGACTCATAGGGTCTCCTGGTACAGCAGTCAGTGCAGGGTCTGACCTGCGGAAGAAGGTTTCTGCTCTGGTGGGTTGAACTCGGTAAATATGGAGATCACCCCCAGGCGGACATACTCGGTAATATCGATCAGCTGGACTTCGGACGCTTCATCGCCCTCACCGGCTTCCTCAACCTGGCTGATGGCAACCAGATCCTCAATCAGCTCGCGGATGTCCTCCGGCGCCTCCCCCAGACGCTGACCCGCCGCCAGCGCCATGCCTTCGAGAAAGCCGCGAACCCAGGCTGAAAGCGCCTGCAGGCGCTGGTCAAAGGCGTAGTCGTCCTCTGGCAGTAACAGCTCGAATGCCAGGTCCGCGGCACGGAGCTGATCCAGGGTATGGTGATAGGACTCATCCATAAAGGCCGCCAGCTCTGGCGGCAGGTTATCGTCGCTGGCCAGAGCGCCGGGGGCGATACCAATATGCTCACATACCACCTCCAGCCACTGTGACTGGTCCAGCCGGGCACCCGCTGCCAGTCGGCCACATAGGCCGCCGTGGAGCTCGGAGGGGTGACTGAACGCCCGGCAGCGGGTGAACAGATTCGCCCAGCCTTCAAAATCATCGGTCTGGAAACCGGAGGCTGCGTTATCGGTCATCAAAGCGCTTCACTTGTCCGTTGTATGGGTTTTCAATCCTAGCATTTCCGGTGCGATTGGGGCACATACCGATGACCGTGATCGTCGACAGGCATCAGTCGCTTCGCCAAAGACCAGGGGTGACCGGTGACTCAAGGCCGAGGGTGAGACAGGGGTCACAGCAAGATGACAGACTGGCAAATTGACCCGTTTCAATAGCCCACTTATAGTTGGGTGGTGTTGATGCCCCTCACGTAGCGGAAAATCTATGGAACAGTCAGATTTGCAGGCCATGGCGGACAAGCTTGACCGCCTGATCGAGCGCTGTCGCAAGCTGGAGCAGGATAACGCAGCCATGCGTGAGCTTCAGGACGAATGGAACCGGGAGCG
>CAYMQO010000196.1:0-4728 GCA_964392405.1 uncultured Marinobacter sp. | reverse complement strand
CCGCGAGGGGTTCGGCGTCCCGGGGGCCGGTTACCAACATGGATGTTTCCAGGTTGTAGTCATCGATATTGCGGCGGGTCAGGTTGGCAGACCCCAGCAGCATCCGGGCATCACCACTTGCCGGCCGCAACATCAGCAGTTTGTTGTGGCATTGCTCGCCGTCGGTATTGCACCAGCGCACTTCAATACCCGCTTTGTTCAGTTCCAGCGCAACCTGCCGGTTGGGGATGCCATTCTTGGCGTGGCCGAAGGCGTCCAGGTTGCGGTCCAGCAGTATACGCAGCGTCGCGCCCCGTCTGTGGGCACTCTTCAGAGCGTTGATGACTCCGCGGTGTGAAAGATAGAACATGGCCATATCCAGCCGGTCGCCATCGTCAGCATGACCAATCAGCTCGATGGCAGCATCGCGAATGGCGGACTCAGTCAATACCTGGCCCCGTAGCTCACTGGTTGCCGCTGGCTCTTGCGTGCCGTCCACTACGGGCCATCGGGGAACCGGAACGCCGGACATTCTTATCACGGCCTCTTCACTTCTCAGCAGGTCGTGAGCGGCCGGGCCGGTAAAGCTGATCGCGGTATTCCAGTGCTGGCTACTGCCGGCGTGGGGGTTAGCCGAGGTAATCAGACCCCGCAGTTTTCCGCCGTCGTCCACCACCAGGGTCTTGCGGTGGTTGGCCTTGAAGTTCAGCAGCGCCAGGTAACTGCGCAGGGTCACCTTGCCATCATCAAAGGCGTTTGGTAGCCAGCCACCCTCGGGATTGTTGCCGAACCACTGGCAGCACAGGCGCCAGATAGCCGACCAGGTCGGGTTTGAATCCCGCAGCGGTCGTAAGTTGGTGACCACCAGGGTGACTCCGGCGTCTCGCAGACGGTCGAGGTGGGATTGCTTCAGCCCGCCGTACACCGTGTTCAGGGGATCGGTAATTACCACCACCTGAAGCTTCGGAACCTGTAGCCGACGCTGGATCAGGGCGGAGGTCAGGGTATCCGCCAGTGGTTCAAATTCGTCGCCCAGGCCACTGTCATTGAACAGGAACATGTCGACCAGCACCAATTGCTCCGCCTGCCCGATCAGCCGGAAAACCTCCCTGAAAATGGTGTGATTGGAGGCGCGTTCGCCGGAGGATGTGCGCCAGGTGACGTCCGCCAGCAGACGGACATCCTGCAGGGCCCGGGTTGGGGCGGCCATGGACAGCCCCGCCGGCAGCGGTTTGAAGGTGTGGTAGATTCCGGTGATCAACAGAATCAGAAGGACTGCAGCAGCTACCATCCGAAAGGACATCATGTGCTCTCTTCGCGATTTGTTCTTCTAGTGCCTCAGCAGGCGGCGGTCAGGGTGTCGCTACCGGATCACCATCGTCGCCGGTCAACTCGACTGCCTCATCGTCAACGATCAGTCGATTGCCGTCGGGGTCCTGGGTGCGACCATCTTCCTCAGACCAGGTTCGTTCGATGATCTCGTCCGGGTCTTCTGACATCAGCGCGATCCGGGTCTCGTTACCGCGATAGCGGGGCTCAGAATCGTCCGTCCAGTGCATCAGGACCAGCGACAGCGACCGGCGGTCATCATCGGTGCCCATGATGTATTCGTCGTAGCGGTCGGTGCTTATGAACTGCCGCTCGATCAGGCCGACACGCTCTTCATAAAAATCCCGGGACTGGTCCAGGTCACTGACTCCGATACCGACCGCCGACAGATAAGTCGTGGCGGATGGGGTCTGTACCAGCTCAATCAGGTTCTTGTCCGGGTCCCGGCCAAAGCCGACGATGCCGAACTCACCCTGGTTGGTTGGGGGGAGCGTGACCACACCACCGGCGTCGGCAAAACGGTTAGCCAGGGCGGTAGCGTCCGGAGTGAAGAACACGATCTTGCCGGGGTAGTCCTGCAGGTTGCGCCCCAGACCATCGGTGAACTCAATCAGGGTCAGCGTCGCATCGAACGGGCCGCCGGGTGAGGCGAGGGTGACGCGGATGCTCTGCGCGGTTTCGGTTTCATCGATGACCTCCATCCCGAGGCCGTCCCGATAGACGGGAAGCGTCATATCAAGATCGCTGACGCCCAGTTCGAAGCCGCTCAGCTGACTCACCACCAGCGTCAGGTCATCTTCGTCGTCTTCATCCTCATCGTCATCGCCGAAGGCGACGGACCAGTCACAGCTCGCCAGCAGCAGGGCGCTAAGGAGCAGTGGCAGCATGAGTAGCCACCGGGAGCGGTCGGGGGAGAAAGGTGCAGTCCGATTTGTCATTTGCAACGTCCTGTATTTGCCAAGCACCCGGACATCCTACTCGGGATTGTATGTTCTGGCTCAGGGGCGGGTGGCGCACATGCGCCAGCAGGCATCCCGTGCGGCAATAATATCCTGTTCCGTCAATTCAAAATAGCCGGCTCTTTCCGCCTTCATCAGATTGACGAACGCACCCCAGATCGTCGCCATAATGATCTCTGCCCGGATGTCATTGCGGAAGGTGCCCTGTTCCTGCAGATAACGCGGGGGTGCGGCCAGGCGCCGGAGCACTTCACGCTCCAGGTCGCGGGATTCCTGGTCGAGATAGGGCAGGTGATCCTGCAATTCCAGAAAGCGAAAGGATTTCGGGTGCTCCCGGGCGAAGCCGACCATGCGGTGCCAGTGTTCCCGGAACAGCTCTGCCGGCTCAGCTTGCGGATTTTCGCTATAGCCAAGATAGGCTCCGTAGCGCTTCTTTTCCCGCCTGAACAGCTCATTGACCAGGGCTTCCTTACTGTCGAAGTATCGGTAAATGGTGCCCGTACCGACCTGCGCCAGGGCGGCAATGTCGGGTACGGCAACGCCGTTAACACCCAGCTCGGCAAAACGCTCCAGTGCGGCTTCAAGGATAGCTTCGCGCTTCGGCGATTCGGTTTGCTGGCGTGCTTCTGATACCTTCGCGTCCATGATAGTCCTCTGACGATATCCCTCGGGGACAGGGCAGGGTGGAGCCGGGAGGGCGCGAGGCCCTCCCGTTTTACGGATCAGATTACCAGTTTGTTCAGGCTTCTGCCTTGTCCTGGTGAACAAAGATATGGCCGTTACGGTTCTCAGCGGTGAACGTCTGGTTGGCGATTTCCGCTTTATAACCGTTGGGTCCGCGCGCCACTATGCTGTCAATGAGCTCCGGTACGGGCCTTCCTCCGGTGGGGTGGAACGCCACCAGAAACTTGTGCTGCTCCTGGGGCAGGCCGGTATTGGGAAAATTCCAGAATACGTTGCAGGCCATGATGTCGTAGATTTCGACTTTTTCCTCAGCCATGATGGACTCCTTGTGCAATGATTGTTGTTGGAACGACAAAGGAAGACTCGAAAAGTGAGCCGGAGAACACCGGTACAGATCCAGGACGGAGCCGGAATGAACGTTCATTCCGTAAGCTAGACCATCTTATTCCCGCTGGCAACTTTTTCTCACGATATTAGTGGTGCCATGCCGGTTTACTGCATTTGACCAGCCGCTTTTTAAACTGCATCCTGATCCAGTTTCGTAATGCAACTGAACGTCGAATGCCTGACAAGAACCCAGCAAGAACCAGGAAAGTGGAGAACAACGTGAGTAACTACACCAATCGAGCCATCGTACTGAACCAGCGTCCCCAGGGTGAGATCCAGGACGGCGATATGAAGCTGATCGAGAAGCCCGTCCGTGAACTGAAAGACGGCGAAGTGCTCGCCAAAACCCTGTGGCTGTCCCTGGATCCCTACATGCGCCCGCGCATGAACGACTCAAAGGGTTACATGGACCCGGTCGGTATCGGCGAGGTAATGGTCGGCGAAGTCGTGGCGCGTATTGTCGAGTCCCGGTCTGACCGGTATCAGGTTGGTGATCTGGTCACCTGTTACGCCGGCTGGCAAGAGTACTCCATCTTTCCCGGTACCGCAGAGATGGTCTACAAGATTGACCAGCGCGCGGGTGTCCCCCTGCAAACCTATCTGGGCGTTGCCGGCATGCCCGGGCGTACCGGTTATTGCGGGCTGATCTATGTAGGCAAGCCCAAAGCCGGTGAGACCGTGGTGGTTTCTGCGGCTTCAGGTCCGGTGGGGACGGTCGTCGGCCAGACCGCTAAAAAGGAAGGCTGTCGCGTGGTCGGCGTAGCGGGTGGGCCTGAGAAGTGCCGCTTTGTGGTGGAAGAGCTGGGCTTTGACGCCTGCGTCGACTACAAGGCCGGCAATCTGGAGGCTGATCTGAAAGCTGCCTGTCCGGATGGCATTGACGTCTATTTCGAGAACGTCGGTGGCGCGGTCACCCGTGCGGTGGCGCCGCTGTTGAACGAAGGCGCCCGGGTGCCCATCTGCGGTTATGTGTCCGCTTATAACGCAGAAGATCCATCCAAAGTGGAAACCCCGTTCCATGTTCTCAAGGCACTGGATCCGGTACCTGAGCATCGTTTCTTTTTGGTCACCGAATGGCAGGCCCAGCATCAGGAGATCACCAGTATCCTGGCCGAGCGGGTTGCCTCCGGTGAACTGAAGTACCGGGAGACAGTAGCGGAAGGGCTTGAGAACGCCGTTGAGGCCTTTAAGGGCATGTTGAACGGCAAGAATTTCGGTAAGCAGTTAGTGCATATTGCTGACTAGGTAGCCGCTGGCAGTTGCAAGAGGCCCGCGAGCGTTCGCGGGCCTTTCACTATTCCGGGTTTTCGCGTTACAGCTCGGCGTTGTGATAGACGTTCTGAACGTCGTCCAGATCGTTGAGCATGTCGAGAAACTTCTCGAACATTTC
>CAYMQO010000195.1:0-4758 GCA_964392405.1 uncultured Marinobacter sp. | reverse complement strand
TGACAAATAATTTGGCCAGATTGATCGTGAACTGCTTATGCGCCTCAGGAAGAACAGCGACACTCGAGGTAAACGCATACATAAGCAATATAAGAATCAGCCACTTAACGATGGGCTGGCGTTTCCAAGGAGCATACTCGGAGAGGGTTCTGTACCTCAGCCCAAGAACCAGAATCATCAACGACGATGCGATAAACGAGTATGGGATACCGGGTATTGTGCTCGCCCACCATCGGATCCCGGGGTTTACAAAGTAGATCAGTTGGTAGACGAGGAATGCGAATACTGGCGCCGCAAACAGGGCTGCAAAGCATCCACCGAAAACCAGGAACAGAAAAAGTAGTGCAAACTTGGACATCGTTAACTCGTCTCGGCAGTGCTGATGTCCGCCAGGCCCACGGCTTTTCGATACAAGCTTAGATACTGTTGTACCATGGCCTGCGCACTGAACCGCGCCTCGAACGTCTCACGGGCCCCTCGCTTTAAACGCTCCCTGAGTTCCGGGTCGGCGTGGAGCGCGCGCAATGCTTCACAGAAGCCGACAGCGTCATCAGGCGACACCAGTAATCCATTATTCATATGCTGAATAATTTCCGGGTTACCACCAACCCTGGTCACTATTGACGGAACCCCGAGACTCATGGCTTCCAGAAGCGTCATCGATGTGCCTTCAGTATGGGAAGACAGCAGAAAAACATCCATCAACGCCAAATGATTCACCGGCTCGTTCACAAACCCGGTAAAGATCGTTTGGCGGTCAATTCCCAGCATCCTGGCACGCTCTTCAAGCAGGTCCCGGTCCGGTCCATCACCGACCATTAACAGCCAGCTATCGGGATGCTGTTGCAAGAAAGCGGAAAAGGCCTCCAACATCATTACCTGGTTCTTGACAGGATCCAGTCGGGCGACCGTTCCCGCTATAAAGGCCTCCTCAGGAATACCAAAGTCGGCCCTAAGCTCCCGGACTGCATCTTCGCTGTGGGTCAGCGGCCGTATGCCGTTATAAATGACCCGGATTCGTGACCGCGGCATAAACTCATACTTCACCAATGCTTCCCTGGTGGCTTCTGAAATCGAGACGAGTGCTTCGCTCAGCCGTGCGGCGATTACATTGAACAGTAACGCTTTATAACGGTAGCGGTCTGGATAAAAGCGTCCGTGTTCCGTGAGAACAGTTTTCGCCCTGGTTCCCAGGGCGCCAAGCCAGCCATAAATGTAGGGAGTATACTGGTGGCAGTGGACGATATCGAATCTGCCTTGTCTGATCAGTGCGCGGATCCTACGAACGAGCGACCAGTCGAATCCGGGGGCCCTTCCCATCGAGTGGACTGGCAAGCCCTTGCTAATCAGGCTCTCACCAATAGGGCCGACCCTTCCACTGATACACAGTATTTCGCAGGTAACTTCAGAACCGGGTATAGCCTCGACAAGCTGGCGAATGACCTGTTCAGTACCGCCGATCCCCATATCAAACGTTACGTGCAATACCCGGTACGGCCTATCCACCATGACGCCACCGCATCCTGCTATTCATTGAACGGCGCCTTGCCAAGGAACTTTATCCGGAAGCCGTCGATCACGTTCGCGTAAAACAGGAAATAAAGCCGGCGAAATTTTGCATGCGCAAGATAGGCCGCAGCGCGAACTGGTGAAATCCGTGACTCAGGCCATCGAACTTCATACCCGAACTTAACAAGTGAGGCACCAGCTACAGCCTCAAACGTCCGCAGGTCGTTTTCGCTCATACGCGTTCGCCATTTCCCATAGTTTCTGCTAATAACCGGGGCGGCCAGTGCCTTCGCTTCCTGCTCAGAAACCTCTTCGCCCAAAAACTTATAGATAGCCAGAACCTGGGTTTCAGTATGATCAATCAGGTCTTCGTACCTCAGCCGGTAAAGCTGACCTTGCTGATATAGCCTCTGCATCAGCTCCGCGTGTCGGTTAAGACTGGACCAGTAGGTTGCACACTCAAAAATGTTGTTCGGTCCCCAGTTCTTTTCAAGCAGAGAAAGTGCCACATCCCTTCCGTCACGGACGATGTATATGTATCGTGCATTTGGAAACAGCTGTAGCAGGATAGGTAGGTCACCCACGTAGTGAGGTGTTTTGTCCCCCCATGCGGTTACGTTCTCTCCATTTTTCTGAAGAGACATGATTCGGTTCACGACATCCGTATAATCAAAGCCTTCCGGGAGTGAACGGTAGAAATGATCAAACTCGAGAGTGATCCCCCATTGCTGGACCGGACGCTCTTTCCAGATATCTGTAAGTAAACGCCTGAGCCTGTCCGGCCTGGTGATATCCCCATACCGGTCCAGTCGTTTATAATACTTTGTTATAAAATGCGTCTCGACGGGTTTTCCGTATCCGGTTTTATCAAGCAGACTGGCAAGAAATGTCGTACCTGATCTCGGCGCACCCAGTATGAACACTTGCTGATATTCCATTACGCTTGTTTCCTATTGAATCACTGGTTCCAGCTCTGCCACCACAGCTCAAACGCCACCATACTCCATAATTCCTGGGTATGACTGCCATCCCCACCCAGATGCCGGTCCCACAGTTGGCGAACCCGGGGCATATCGAAGCATTGGGCGAGCCCCCCGGTGTTGCTCGCGAATATCTGGCTGGCCAGGGGGCGGATCTCCTCACGGAGCCATTGGGCCAGGGGTACGGAGAACCCCATCTTCTTCCGGTACAGAATGTCGTCAGTCAGCATCGGGGTAAAGGCTTTCTTGAGAATGTGCTTTTTGTCTTTACCGTTCAGTTTCAGGTCAGGCGGGATGGCCGCTGCATACTCCACTACCCGGTAGTCCAGCAGCGGTGCCCGGGTTTCCAGCGAGTTGGCCATGCTCATCCGGTCTACCTTGACCAGAATGTCTCCAGGCAGGTAGGTCTTCAAATCGGTATAAAGAATTCTGGACAGGTGGCTGTCGGTGTCTGCCTGATGATATTGGCGGACCGTGATGTCGGCCGGGTCGTAAGCTGTGGTTTCGCGCTTCAGCTCGCCGGCCACCAGTTGGTCCCATAACGCCGGGCGGAAAAAACAGTTGGTCAGGTAGAAGGCACGGGCGGGGTCCACCGACAGGGTGTTCAGCAGACTCTGGGCCTTGCGGAACGGGCCAGCTCCGATCACGCCTGCGGCCCGGGCCAGGGACGGAAAAAGCCCCTGTCGCAACGCTGACGGAAACCGGCTGCGAAGGCGGTTCTCGGTCTGATCAATTGCGTACTTGCTATAGCCGGCAAAGTTCTCATCACCGCCGTCTCCGGCCAGGGCTACCGTCACCTTCTTCCGTGCCAGTTGCGAGACGAAGTAAGTAGGCACAAACGACGGGTCTGCGAAGGGCTCGTCGAAAAAGCGAGCGATGTCAGCCAGGCTGCCAGCCACGTTCTCCCTGACGGTGAATTCATGGTGGTCAGTACCGAACTGTTCCGCGACCTTCCTGGCCCAGACCACTTCATCAAAGCGTTTTGAATCAAAACCAATGGAACAGGTGGTGACCGGGTGATCGGCGTGGTGCGACATCAGCCCGACAACTGCGCTGGAGTCAATGCCACCACTCAAAAATGCCCCCAGAGGCACATCGCTGACCATGCGCAGGCGTACCGCGTCATCAATCAGCTCGTAAAGGCCTTCGGCCAGTTGCTCCGCAGATGCCGATGACGGTGCGGCAAAACTTACGTCCCAGTATTGAGTCAGTGCGGTCGATGTGCCGTCGGTTACCAGCCAGTAGCCCGGGGGGACCTTGTGTATACTGCGATAGATGGTCTTGGGGTCAGGCACATACTGGTAGGCAAAAAAGTCCTTTACCGCATCCGGCCGCAGTTCTGTTTTCACGAACGGCACGGGCAGCAGGGCCTTGATCTCGGAGGCGAAGGCAAACTGGCCTCCGCGGTCGTAATAGTACAGGGGCTTTTTGCCCAAACGGTCGCGGGCCAGGAAGAGTGAGCCGGCCTGCCGGTCCCAGATGGCGATGGCAAACATACCGTTCAGCCGCTCCAGGCACCGGGTACCCAGCTCTTCGTACAGGGTGACCAGTACTTCCGTATCCGTGCCGGTATGGAACCGGTGGCCACGCCCGGCCATGTCCGCCCTGAGTTCCTGGAAGTTATAGATTTCCCCGTTGAAGGCAATAACGTAGCGCCCCGAATGGGAGACCATGGGCTGATTCCCGGCCTCACTGAGGTCCAGTATGCTCAGCCTGCGGTGGGCAAGGGCTATGCCGTCATCGAGCCATACGGCTCCCGCATCGGGGCCTCGGTGCAGGATGGCGTCGCCCATTCGGGTGACCCAATCCTCGTGCCTGTCCCGTTCCGGCGTCGCTACGGTTCTGAGAAATCCGGCTAAACCACACATATCAGCCTGTCTGGGTTTTCTGAACGGAGCGTACCGGGCGGTTCACCAGTTCGCTGAAAAGGTCGGCATACTCCCGGGCCATGCGGGCAGCGGAGTACTTTTCTTCGATCATTTGCCTCGCATTCGCGGTCAGCCTGCTGGCCAGGTCCGGGTCCTGCAGGACCTGCGCGCAGTGCCGGGCCAGCGCGGCCTTGTCACCGAGGGGAGCCAGCAAGCCGGTTACGCCATGCTCGACCAATTGATCAACGCCCGGAATGTCATAGGCAACGACCGGAACGCCCACCGCCATGGCATTGGCCATGACAATCACCGCCGGAGGAGCTGTACTCGCCTGGATCGCCTTGCGGATCCTCGACAAGCAAGCCGAAACAACACAGTGACGCTGCAGCTCTGCGCTGCCT
>CAYMQO010000194.1:0-4768 GCA_964392405.1 uncultured Marinobacter sp. | reverse complement strand
ACCTCAAGCGCAGCCTTCATGGAACCGGGGTTCGCGTTATAGCTGTCATCGATGACGGTTACCTGAGGGCTCAGCACCTTTCGCTCCAGCCGCCCCGCCGCCGGCCGCACAGCGGCGAGACCCGCATACACCGAATCCCATGTTGCTCCGGCCGCTTCAGCCGCAGCCACCGCCAGCAGCGCATTGGTGATGTTGTGGGCACCCGGCAAGGCAATATCGACGCGAAGCTGACGCCCATCGCGGGCCTCGACCTCCACCTGGTATCCGTGCGCCACCGGCTGCCGATGAGTAGAGCGGTAGTCAGCTTCGGCACCGGTCGCACTGACCGTAATGACGCGCCGACGGCCGGCTCGCTCAACCCACAGACCACAAGCGGGATCGTCACCGTTTAACACAACAGCACCGGTCTCACGGGTCCCGTCGATAATTTCGCCCTTGGCCCGGACAATATTCTGGTAACTGCCAAAGCCTTCCAGATGGGCCTCTCCGGCGTTGGTTATGACGCACACCTCTGGCCGGGCTGCCGCAACGGTATGGGCGATCTCGCCCAGCCCGCTGGCGCCCAGTTCGATCACCGCAAAACGATGCTCTGGCGCTATCCGTAGCAGCGTCAGAGGTGCACCGATGTGATTGTTCAGGTTGCCTTCCGTCGCCAATGTGCTGCCCTCACGGGCAAGAACGGCCGACAGCATCTCTTTGAGAGTGGTTTTGCCGCTACTGCCGGTGATGGCGATAACCTGCGCGTTGCTCAGTTCACGGTTGAACCGCGCAAGGTCCGCCAGCGCCTGCACGGTGTCCCGCACGACCAACTGGGGCAGTTCCACCTGCGAACAGGATGTATCCACAACGGCCCCTACCCCGCCAGCTTCCGACGCGGCCGCTATATAATCGTGACCATCGAACCGCTCGCCCCGCAGGGCCACAAACAGATCGCCCTGGCGAAGAATGCGGCTGTCGGTCACGATCCGTTCAACCTGGCCGCTAACTTCTGGTGCGGGCACTCCCAATACCTGGGCCAGCTCCTGTAATCCGAAGGACCGCATCATGCCCCGCCCTCCTCAAGACCGAGGGCTTGCCGCACGTGGGCCACATCGCTGAAGGGCGTGCGCTTGCCATTGCGTTCCTGCCAGGCTTCGTGCCCCTTGCCGGCTATCAGCACCAGATCGCCGGGCCGGGCCATATCCACGGCCATACGGATAGCATCGCCGCGATCATGAATCACCGTTGCGGCCCCGGCATTAGAAAGGCCTGCAAGCATGTCCTGAACGATCCGTTCGGGAGATTCCGTGCGGGGGTTGTCGTCGGTAATAATGATGCGATCCGCGCCCTTCTCTGCCTCGCGGGCCATTTCAGGTCGCTTACCTCTATCCCGGTCACCACCACAGCCGAAGACACAGATCAGTTGTCCCTGGGTATGGGGGCGCAAGGCTGACAGCGCATTAGCCAGCGCATCGGCGGTATGGGCATAATCCACCACCACCCGCGCACCGTCTGGCCGTGCCAGCGTTTCCAGTCGACCCGGCGGAGCTGTCAGGGCCGGCACCGCCTGCTGGACCTGTTCAACCGTCAAACCCAGACTCAACACCGTCGCCACCGCCGCCAGCAGGTTGCCGGCGTTAAAGGCACCCATCAGTGGCGCCGCCAGGGTGAAGGTTCCCCACTGCCCATCAACCTCAGCCACGAAACCATCCGTACCGGGCTCAAACCGTGTCATCCACAACTCGGTCTGGGATTCATGGAGGCTGTAACGGACCCGGTCACAGAGACCCGCGGACTGTTCGTACAACTGACGGCCGAACGGGTCGTCGAAATTGATAACGGCGAAGTGCAGCCCTTCCCGGTGAAAGAGTGAGGCCTTGGCATGGCCGTAGGCTTCCATGGAGCCGTGATAATCCAGATGATCCCGGGTCAGGTTGGTAAACACGGCGCCGACCATGGCCAGATTATCGGTTCGTCCCTGATCCAGCGCGTGGGACGAAACCTCCATGGCCACAGCACGGGCACCCTGCCGGGCCATCTCCGCCAGCGAGCGGTTCACTTCAACCACATCCGGTGTCGTATGGGTGGTTTCCCTGAGCTGGCCCGGCAAGCCGTAACCAACCGTACCCGACACTCCGCAGGGCATGTCCGCGGCACTCAACAGCTGCGCAATAAAGCTGCTGACGGATGTCTTGCCATTGGTTCCGGTTACGCCGACCAGCCGCAGGCGCCGGGAAGGATGTTCAAAGAAACGGTCAGCGATCCGGCCAAGCCGGGCCCTGAGATCCTGCACCGGCACGATCAGCGCGCCATGGTGCTCGTGACAGGGTCGGGGCTCGGCAGAATCCAGGATAACGACGATAGCGCCAGCCTTTATGGCGGCATCCATATAATGGTCAGCCGGAGTGCGGCTACCCGGCAGGGCCACGAAGGCATCGCCCATGGTCACCCTCCGGCTGTCTGTCTGCAGACCATGAATGGTCACGTCAAACACCGAGGGCACCTCGACAATACCGTGCAATAAGGTGCCAAGAGAGGTCATACACATGACTTATCGCCTCCCCCCGTTGCTGGCCACCGCGGGCGAGTCTGAAGCTTCCACTGCCAGCTCCGGCCTGACATTCAGCAGACGCAAAGCGTCGCTCATGACACGGGCAAAAACCGGCGCTGCCACTTCACCACCGTAGTAATCGCCACCCTGGGGGGCATCCACGGCCACTACGGCGGCGATGCGCGGGTTATCCATGGGTGCGATACCAGCGAAGATGGCTTTGTACTGGCTCTCTTCGTAGCCGCGCGCGCCGACCAGGTGCACCGTTCCGGTTTTTCCACCGGCACTGTACAGGGCGGGGTTGGCTCGTTTGCCGGTACCCACTTCGACCGCCGCCTGCAGCATATCGCGAACCTGGGCAGCCACTTTCTCTGACATTACCCGCTCGCCGGCCGGTGGCTCATCCCGCCGCATAACGGTTACCGGATAGCGAATACCACCGTTTGCCACCGCCATATAAGCCTGGGCAAGCTGCAGCGCGTTAACGCTCATGCCATACCCGTAAGACAGTGTCGCCTCTTCTACTGGCCGCCAGCGATCCGTCATCGGCAACACGCCGACTGCCTCACCGGGGAAGCCAATACCGGTGGGTTGCCCCAGCCCCAGCCGGAAGTAGAAGTCGCGGATGACATTCCCGCCAATATCATTGGCAATCATGCTCATGCCCACGTTACTCGACCGGGAGATGATCTCCGTCACCGGCAGCTCGCCGTAGTTACGATGGTCACGAATCGTAAACCGGCCATAACGACGGTAGCCGGGCGAGGTGTTAACCAGGGTGTCCGGCTGATAGGCACCGATCTCCAGGGCTGCCGCCACCGCCAGCGGTTTAATGGTGGACCCCGGCTCAAAAAGGTCGGTCAGTGCCTTGTTCCGGAGCCGGCCGGGGCTCAGGGATGTACGGTCATTGGGGTTGTAGGACTGCTGGTTCACCATGGCCAGTACTTCACCGGTGGACACGTCCAGCATCACAAGTGTTCCACCCCTGGCTTTATGAGCCTGCACTACCGCCTTCAGTTCCCGATAAGCCAGGTATTGAAGTCGAAGATCGAGGCTGAGGGTAAGGTCCTTGCCCGGATGTGCATCGCGGATCAGAGACAGGTCCCGGATCAGACGGCCACGGTTGTCCCGCAGCACCCGCTTGCGCCCCGGCACACCGCTGAGCCACTCGTTATAGGACAGTTCAATGCCTTCCTGCCCTTCCTCATCAATATTGGTAAAGCCCACCAGATGTGCGGCCACTTCGCCGGCGGGATAGTAGCGCTTGTACTCAAGACGGCTGTACAGACCGGGCACACCCAGTGACAGCACTTCCTGGGCGACCGCTGGCTGGATCTTGCGGCTGATATAGATGAATTCGCGGGCAGCGTAATCCCTGAGACGCTGCCTCAGTCCGGCTTCTGGAAGCCCCAGCAGGGACGCAACCATGGTCAGACGCGGGTCCTCCGCATCCATTTCGCTGGGATTGGCCCACAGGGTTTCAACCGGAGTACTGACCGCCAATGGCTCGCCATACCGGTCGGTGATCATGCCCCGATGGGCATCGATGGAATCCACCCGGATGGTTCTGACATCGCCCTGCTGGCGCAGGAACTCCTGGTCAACCACATGGAGATCCACCAGGCGCCAGCCCAGCGCCGCGACAACCGCCAGGAAAACGCCCACCACACAGCCAAAGCGCCAGGCCTGGAGGCTGGCGCCTGCTTTCTGCAGGAGGGTGGGTTTATCCGGTCTGGCGGCCATGATGTGCTCTTATCTGGGTGCGGATGCGATTCGGCTGGTGTCGGCGTAAGGCACGAGCACAATGTGTTCCCGGCCCGGCACCACCATTCCCAGCTCTTCAACTGCCTTGCGCTCAATACGTCCGTGGGCGCTCAGGGCGCTTTGCTCAAGCAGTAGCTGGCTCCACTGGCGCTGATAAGCGTCCCGCTCAAGCTGGAGATTGGACAGTGTGTTGTACAGGTCGCGGTTCTGATGGGCACTGATGGCAACCCCAATGGCCGACCCGATCAGCAAGACCGCCAGCCCCAGCGTTACGACCACCTGGGGCTCTGCCAGGGTACGGAAAATCCGCGCTGACAGCCGCAGCGCATCCGAGACTTTCCCCCGCATGGCTTCCCGGGTCAGCACGGGCGATTTCGGCTTCTCAATCGTCACAGCGCTCATGATTCTGCTTCTCCTTGTGTGCCTGGGCGGCGTTCCAGAACCCGCATGACAGCACTGCGGGCCCGGATGTTC
>CAYMQO010000193.1:0-4777 GCA_964392405.1 uncultured Marinobacter sp. | reverse complement strand
GGCTGCGGCAGGTGCTGGAGTGGCAGGAAGAACTGGGCGACCTGTCGGGACTGGCAGATCACCTCAGCGGCGACATCGCGTCCGACCGGGTTTACGTTTTTACCCCCGAGGGCCACGTGGTGGATCTGCCCCAGGGTGCGACGCCGGTGGACTTCGCCTATCGGGTTCATACCGAAGTGGGCCATGCCTGTCGTGGTGCCCGGGTGAACGGGCGCATTGTGCCGCTAACCTATCCGCTCAAGACCGGCGATCAGGTGTATATCCTGACCGCCAACAACCAGGCCCCCAGCCGCGACTGGCTGAACCCCAGCCTGGGTTACATCCAGACCTCCCGGGCCCGGGCCAAGGTGACCCACTGGTTCAAGCAGCAGCACCGGGATCAGAACATTGTGGACGGCCGGGCCATCCTGGAGGACGAGTTCAAGCGTCTGTCCCTTTACGGAGTGGATCTGGACGAGCTCGCCCGCAAGGTAAATTACCTGAACGCCGAGGACATGTTCGCCGCTGTGGGCGCCGGTGACCTGCGCCCGGCCCATGTGGCCAACACCGCCCAGGAAATGCTGGAGCCGGAGGAAAAGCAGCTCGACCTGAAACTGCTGGGCAACCGCAAGGGCCAGTATGAGACAGACTCGGATATCCAGATCCGTGGCGTTGGCAAGCTCAAGACCCAGGTGGCCAAATGCTGTAAGCCACTGCCGGGGGACGCCATTGACGGCTACATTACGGTGGGAAGGGGAGTCACCGTGCACCGGCAGGACTGCCTGACTCTGCTGCACCATAAGGAATTCGAACCCAACCGGATCATCGAAGTGAGCTGGGGCGGCCGTCCCGAGGCCACCTATCCGGTGGATATCGAGATCCAGGCCTATGATCGTTACGGACTGCTGCGGGACATCACCCAGGTGCTTACGGCTTCCCGCAGCAACGTGCTGGCCCTGAACACCCACTCCAATGTGGATGAGAACACCGCTACCATCCTGGTCACCGTGGAAATCCGCGGCCTTGAACAACTGGCACGCCTGCTGGCCCAGATCCGTAACCTGCCTAATATCATAGAGGTAAGGCGCAAGCGCTCATGAGCTATACCGTCGAGGATCTGAAAGCCCTCATGGCCAGGTTGCGGGACCCAGAAACCGGTTGCCCCTGGGATACGAAACAGACCTTCCGGTCCATCGTGCCCCACACCCTCGAAGAAGCCCATGAGGTGGCCGACGCCATCGAGCGGGAAGATTACCCGCACCTGAAGGAAGAGCTGGGCGATCTGCTGTTTCAGGTAGTTTTCTACGCCCAGATGGGCCAGGAGCGGGGAGAATTCAACTTCGACGACATCGTCGATACCCTGGTGCGCAAACTCCTGCGCCGCCACCCCCATGTGTTTCCCGATGGCACCCTCGCAAGCCGGGTAGACCCCGACAACCGCCCCACGGACGAATGGATTGCAGCCAGCTGGGAGCGGATCAAGGCCGAAGAGCGGGCAGAGAAAGGCCCCGATACCGGGCCTGGGTCGGACAGCCGGCTCGCGGATATCCCCGGCTCCCTGCCTGCCCTGGTCCGGGCAGAAAAACTGCAGCGGCGCGCTGCCCGCTATGGCTTCGACTGGCCCGACATTGATCCGGTGTTCGACAAGCTGCAGGAAGAAATCGGTGAGTTGCGTGAAGCCTGGGAAAACGCCCGGCACGATCCCGCCGCCCGGGACGATGTGGAAGACGAACTGGGCGATCTGATGTTCGTCTGCGTCAACCTTGCCCGCTTCCTGAAAGTAAACCCCGACCAGGCCCTGCGCCGCACCAACCGCAAATTCGAAGCCCGCTTCCGGGCGATCGAACAGACCCTCGCCGAACAGGGCCGGGTCATGGAGGACGAGACCCTGGAAGCCCTGGATGCCATCTGGAACCGCGTTAAAGGTGTGGAGCGGTCAGCGGAAGAATAACGGTCGATCCGCCGCCAGCCGGCCCTAGATCTGTTTGATCTTCAGAACATGCCGATGACCTTTGATTTCCCGTACCAGACAACACTGTCCGCAACCATCACACAGGGCTTCCCATTCTTTCCTGTTCAGTTCGCCCAAAGAGTAACGCTTCCAGAATTTTTCACGCATCGTACTGATTTAATTTAAATAAATCGGGGGTTTCCACGCTTGCCGTGGCTGGCAGTAACCATATAGTCAGCGTTCAGTGAAAGCAAATTGCCGGGTTGCAGGGGTCTGAACTGATCGTATCCCGTTGAGTTCGAGGCAGCCCTTGCGAAAGCGGTGCCCTCTCGCTAATAGTTACGGGTACCATCGAGGCTTGGGAAACCGATAGCTATCATCAACGAGGAAGCGCTGTGGCTGAACTGCACCCCGAATTGCGAGAGAACGTCCGTCTGCTGGGAGAACTGCTGGGTGACAACATCCGCAACGACCCCGGCGAGGAAATCTACCAGCTGATCGAGGAAATCCGCGTTGCTTCCAAGGCCGATCGCCGCCAGGAAGACGGCTCCGGGCAGCGTCTGATCCGGCTGTTGAGTAACCTGCGGGATGACCAGTTGTTGCCGGTGACCCGGGCCTTTAACCAGTTTCTGAACCTGGCCAACCTGGCAGAGCAATATCACGGTGTGCGCCGCAAGCAGGGCCACTCGTCTGACCTGACGGTGGAATCCCTGGAGGCCGTATTCCAGCGCCTGCAGGATGGCGGTGTGAAAGCAGAAGAGCTACACCGTCGTGTGTCGCAGCTTCGCATGGAGTTCGTACTGACCGCCCATCCCACGGAAGTGGCCCGGCGCACCCTGATCATGAAATACGACGAGATGTCCCGATGTCTGGCAGCACTGGACCATGAAGACCTGTTGCCTTCGGAACGGGAAGAGATCATCGGGCGTCTGCGGTTGATGGTGGCAGAAGCCTGGCACACCGACGAGATCCGGCACGACCGCCCGACGGCGGTGGATGAGGCCAAGTGGGGGTTCGCGGTGATCGAGAACAGCCTGTGGAAGGCTGTACCCCGTTTCCTGAGAACCCTGGACCAGTCACTGGCGGATGCTACGGGCAAAGGGCTGCCTTTGGATGCCACGCCGGTGCGCATTGCCTCCTGGATGGGAGGCGACCGGGACGGGAACCCTAACGTCACCCATGAAGTCACCCGCACCGTGTTCCTGCTGGCACGCTGGATGGCCGCGGACCTTTACCTGCGGGATGTGCGCGCGTTGCGGGCGGAGCTGTCCATGTGGCAGGCCAGTGACGAACTTCGCGAGCAGGTGGGTGACAGCCGCGAGCCCTACCGGGTGATTCTCGGCGAGCTGCGGGAGCGCCTGATCCGCACCCGTGCCTGGGCCGAGGCGCTGGTCAATGGCGAACCGGCAGACGACACCGACATTCTTTTTGAAAACCAGGATCTCACCGGTCCGTTGGAGCTCTGCTACCGTTCCCTGGTGGACAGTGGTCTGGAAACCATCGCCAACGGCCCGCTGCTGGATACCCTGCGCCGGGCCCACAGCTTTGGCCTGCCGCTGATCCGCCTGGACATCCGCCAGGAAGCCACCCGCCACGCGGAGGCCGTGGCCGAGATCGTGGATTATCTGGGCCTGGGAAATTATCACGAGTGGACCGAAGAGCAACGGCAGGCATTCCTGGTAAGGGAGCTGAAAGGCAAGCGGCCGCTGATACCCCGTAACTGGGAGCCCTCACCGTCGGTCCGGGAGGTGCTCGACACCTGCGAAGTGGTCGCCGGGCAGACCCCGGAAGCGTTGGGTTCCTACGTGATTTCCATGGCGAGCACACCATCAGACGTGCTCAGTGTGATCCTGCTGCTGCGGGAGTCCGGCACCCGCTTCCCCATGCGCATCGTGCCCCTGTTCGAGACCCTGGATGATCTGCATGGCGCTCCGGCTGCCATGGAAGCGCTCTATGCCATCGACTGGTACCGGGAATACTGTGGCGGAAAGCAGGAAGTGATGATTGGCTATTCCGACTCGTCCAAGGACGCCGGTCAGTTGATGGCAGCGTGGGCCCAGTATCAGGCCCAGGAACAGCTGACCGAAGTCTCTGATCGCTTCGATATGCACCTGACGCTGTTCCACGGCCGGGGCGGTACCGTCGGTCGTGGGGGCGGCCCTGCCAACCGGGCTATCCTGTCTCAGCCGCCCGGCTCGGTGAATGGCAGCTTCCGCATTACCGAGCAGGGCGAAATGATCCGCTTCAAGTTCGGCCTGCCGCGACTGGCGGAACAGAGCCTGACCCTGTATACCACCGCCGTGGTGGAAGCCACGCTGGCCCCGCCCCGGGCTCCCGAACCCGAGTGGCGTGAAGCCATGGACTGGCTGACCGAACGATCGCTGAAGGCCTACCGTGAAGTGGTTCGTGACGACCCGGATTTTGTACCCTATTTCCGCCAGGCCACCCCTGAGCAGGCGCTGGGCAAACTGGCCCTGGGCAGCCGTCCGGCCCGGCGGAAAACCAACGGCGGCGTAGAGAGCCTGCGGGCCATTCCCTGGATCTTTGCCTGGACCCAGATGCGTCTGATGCTGCCCAGCTGGCTGGGTAGCGATGTAGCGCTGGCGGAAGCGGAGAAAGCCGGCAAGATGCCATTGCTGAAAACCATGGGCGAGAACTGGCCGTTTTTTGAGACCTACGTGGATATGCTGGAGATGGTGCTGGCCAAGGCCGATCTTCGCATCGCCAGCTACTACGATCAGATCCTGGTAGAGCCGGTCTTACGGCCTCTGGGTGAAGCCCTGCGGGGGCGTCTCAAGGACTGCATCAGGCAGGTACTTGCCCTGAAAGGGCAGCAGGCGCTATTGG
>CAYMQO010000192.1:1818-4781 GCA_964392405.1 uncultured Marinobacter sp. | reverse complement strand
GCGGCATGGCGCAGCGGGTCGGCATCGCCCGGGCATTGGCCATGAAACCCAGCGTGCTGCTGATGGACGAGCCCTTCGGCGCGCTGGATGCGCTCACCCGGGCGCACCTGCAGGACTCCCTGATGGACATCCAGCAGGAGCTGAACAATACCGTCATCATGATCACCCACGACGTGGACGAAGCGGTACTGCTGTCCGACCGAATCATCATGATGGCCAACGGCCCGGCCGCCTCCATCGGCGAAGATCTGCGCGTCCACCTGCCCCGCCCCCGGGACCGGGTAGCGTTGGCAGATGACCCCGCTTACATTGCGTACCGCCAGGCCGTACTGGCGTTCCTCTACAGTAAGCAGGCCCCGGTGAAGCCCGGCGTCGCACCATCCTCAACCCGGAAAAACGACGGGCAGTCGAAGCCCCGGAAGAACCTGCAGGCCATAGCCTGAGCCATTAACGCACGTCCACCAGGCCGCAGGGGCGACCAATCAAAGTGCACAACCCGGAAAACAGCACCACCAGAAAGCATCCTTTTTCCATGTCTTCCGTGATTTCTGTGGCTGAAAAACAAAATTTATAAGGAAACCATGTCGTTACATACACTGGCACAGTACTGGCAATCCCGAAAACAGCGGACGCGATGGACACGCTCAAAGTGCAACAGAGCCACGGCCTCCACAGGACAGCCGGAAGGAGCCAGACAATGAACAAAGGAACCCTGATCATCTGCGGACACGGCATGGTCGCCCAACGGCTGCTGGAGTATCTGCATGAAGGCGGCCATGACTTCCACCGGGTGGTCGTACTCGGCGCCGAACCCGAGCCCGCCTACAACCGGGTGTTGTTGTCATCGGTACTGGCCGGGGAAGCCACTCTGGATCAGATCCGGCTGCAGGACGACGCCTGGTTCAGTCGCGCCCGCATTGAGCGCTACTACGGCGACCCGGTTACCCATATTGACCGGAACCGGCAACGGGTCCGTACAGCCGCTGGCCATGAGCTGGCCTACGACAGGCTGGTGCTGGCGACCGGTGCCCGGCCATCATCCCTGAACCTGCCGGGGGAGCAGATGGATGGCGTGCTGACCTTCCGCAGTCTGCAAGACACCCGGCGGCTGATTGAACTGAGCCAAAAACACCGTCGGGCGGTAGTCATCGGCGGCGGGTTCCTCGGCCTGGAAGCCGCCGAAGGTCTGCGCTGCCGCGGCATGGACGTCACCGTGCTGCACCGCAACCCGAACCTGCTCAACCGGCAGCTGGATACCACCGGCAGCGAATTGCTGGCCTCCAGCCTGCAGCAGCGGGGCCTCACCATACGAACCGGCGTCACGCCCACGGCTCTGCTGGGCAAGCATCGCGTAGATGCTGTACTTCTGGACGACAACACCAGACTCGATACTGACCTGGTGATCATCGCCGCCGGGATAAGCCCCAACGCCAGCCTGGCCGTTTCGTCGGGACTCTCCTGCGGGCAGGGCATCCAGGTGGACCGCCAGCTTCGTACCCGCGACCCCGCCATCTTTGCCCTTGGGGAATGCTGTGAAATTGAGGGACAGACCTTCGGCCTGGTCGAGCCCGGCTACGAACAGGCACGGGTGCTGGCCCAGGTGCTCAACGGCACCGCCGGCGATCTGCAATTCAGCCCCGCGAGCCAGCCAACCCGGCTGAAAATCAGCGGTATTCCGATCTTTTCCTGCGGCCAGACCCAACCGGATGCTGTAACCGAATCCATCGTCTGGCAGGACCACGACCAGAACCGATACTGCCGCCTTCTGCTGCAGAACGGTCGCCTGACCGGAGTCGTGCTGTTTGGTGAAACCAGTAGCGGCCCCTGGTATGCGGACCAGATCCGCCAGGGCAATGATATTAGCCGCTGGCGATCCACCCTGGCCTTCGGCCGGGACTATTGCGAACAGGCTGCCTGAGCGGCGGCGCTGGCCCGGACACCGGCATTCAAGTGAAACTGTTGAAGAAGGACAGCCCCATGAGTAGAAAAACCCTGATCGTCATCGGCAATGGTATGGTCGGTCACCACTTTCTCGAACAGTTCTGTGCCACGCCGGCAGCCGCTGACTATCGCACTCTGGTTTTTGGCAAGGAGCCGCTGCTGGCTTACGACCGGGTCCATCTGTCCGACTATTTCAGTGGCTCCACCCACAGCGATCTCGCCCTGGGCACCGCCGACTGGTATCAGCAACAGGGGATCGACCTGCATCTGGACGAAGCCGTCACCGCCATTGATCGGGCTCAACGCCGGGTGACCACCCCAAACGGCAGCTATCTTTACGACGAACTGGTGCTGGCCACGGGCTCCTACCCCTTCGTGCCGCCCATTAACGGGCAGGACAACGCCAACTGTTTTGTCTACCGCACCCTGGACGATCTTGACCGTATCCGTGCCTGTGCGGCTGGCGCCCAGACCGGCGTCGTAGTCGGCGGCGGCCTGCTGGGGCTGGAAGCCGCCAACGCGCTGAGGAGCCTGGGGCTGACAGCGCATGTTGTGGAGTTCGCGCCACGGCTGATGCCGGTGCAACTGGATGCCGACGGCGGCCATCTGTTACGCCACAAGATCGAAGCGCTTGGCGTACAGGTCCACACTGAAAAAACCACCACGGCCATCGTGAAAGGCACGACCTCCCGCCTCCGCATGAACTTCAGTGATGACTCAACGCTGGAAACGGACCTGATCGTCTTCTCTGCCGGTATTCGTCCTGACGACGCCCTGGCACGGTCCGCAGACCTGTTGGTGGGTGACCGGGGCGGTATCGTTATCAACGAGCAATGCACGACCTCCGATCCTCATGTCCACGCCATCGGCGAATGCGCCTTGTGGAACCAGCAGATTTTCGGGCTGGTCGCGCCAGGCTACACCATGGCCCGCACCCTGGCTGCGGTACTGAACGGCGACCCGGATGCGGCTTTCACCGGCGCCGATATGAGCACCCGCCTGAAGCTGCTCGGCGTCGATGT
>CAYMQO010000192.1:0-1718 GCA_964392405.1 uncultured Marinobacter sp. | reverse complement strand
CGGCTTTCACCGGCGCCGATATGAGCACCCGCCTGAAGCTGCTCGGCGTCGATGTGGGCGCCATCGGCGACGCCCATGGCAAAACCCCGGCCAGCCGCAGCATCCGCTTTACCGACGAGAAAGCCGGCCATTACCGGCGGATGGTTATCAGTGCTGACAGCAAAAAGCTGCTCGGCGCGATTCTGGTAGGTGACAACAGTTACTACGACACCCTGCTCCAGTACGCCCTCAACGGGATCGACCTGCCCGAAAATCCCGAAACCCTGATCCTGCCAGCGAGCCAGGGCGCCACACCCGCCCTGGGCCCGGGCGCCCTGCCGGCCTCCGCCTCCATCTGCTCCTGCCACAACGTCAGCAAGGGCGACATCTGCAATGCCCTGGATGCAGGTGCCTGCGATCTGACTGCCATCAAGGCGAGCACCAGAGCCAGCACCGGCTGCGGCGGATGCGCGGCGCTGTTGAAAAGCGTGGTGGACAGTGAACTCGCCCGGCGGGGTGTGGAAGTCAGCAAGGATATCTGCGAGCACTTTCCCTACAGCCGCCAGGACCTGTTCCATATCGTCAAGGTGAACGGCATCCGCACCTTTCGCACCCTGATCCAGCAGCATGGAAAGGGCCAGGGCTGCGATATCTGCAAGCCAACCGTCGCCTCTATCCTCGCCACCTGCTGGAACCAGCACATCCTGGCCACCGACCATGTCGGCCTGCAGGACACCAATGACACCTTTATGGCCAACATGCAGAAGAACGGCACCTATTCCATCGTTCCACGCATTCCCGGCGGTGAAATCACACCGGATAAGCTGATTGTGCTGGGCGAGGTGGCGAAGGAGTACAACCTCTACACGAAAATCACCGGTGGCCAGCGGGTCGACCTGTTCGGCGCCACCCTGAGTGAGCTGCCCGACATCTGGGAAAAACTGATCGCCGCCGGCTTCGAGACAGGCCACGCCTACGGCAAGTCCCTGCGTACAGTCAAATCCTGCGTCGGCAGTACCTGGTGCCGGTACGGCGTGCAGGACAGCGTCGCTATGTCGATCCGCCTGGAGAACCGCTACAAGGGGCTACGCGCACCCCACAAGATCAAGATGGCGGTGTCCGGCTGCACCCGGGAGTGCGCGGAGGCCCAGAGCAAGGACATCGGGGTGATTGCGACAGAACACGGCTGGAATCTTTACGTTTGCGGCAACGGTGGTATGCGTCCGCGCCATGGGGATCTGTTCGCCACGGATCTTTCGGACGAGGAGCTGATCCGGACGATTGACCGGGTGCTGATGTTTTACGTCCGCACGGCGGACCGTCTGCAGCGAACCAGTGTCTGGATGGAGAATCTGGACGGTGGGCTGGGTTATCTGAAGCAGGTGGTGCTGGAGGACAGTCTGGGGCTGTGTGCGGAGCTGGAGCAGCATATGGCTGAGATTGTGGGGTCGTATCAGTGTGAGTGGAGATCTGCGGTGGAGGACCCGCAGAAGCGGAAGCGGTTCCGGGAGTTTGTGAATGTGCCTGAGCAGCGGGATCCTGGTCAGCGGTGGGTTGTTGAGAGGGGGCAGCGGCGGCCTGCTTTTGACTCTGAAGTTGGGTAGGGATGGTTTGTGGCTTGCTGGGTTGGGGGCTTGCTGGGTTGGGGGCTTGCTGGGTTGGGGGCTTGCTGGGTTGGGGGGCTGGAGTCGGTCTGGGGGGTCCATTTCATCCGGGAAAAGAACACGCATAGCTCAGAA
>CAYMQO010000191.1:0-4785 GCA_964392405.1 uncultured Marinobacter sp. | reverse complement strand
GCCATATGGGCCCGCAGACTGGTTTCCCGATGGCCTTCGATGATCAGTGCCCGCCACATGCCGCCCATGGCCACCAGCATGATGACCGCAAAGGGCAAGGCGCTGGCAACAGTCATGGTCTGCAGTGCGTTGAGACCGCCCGCCAGCAACAGTACGGCGGCAAGCACGCCTTCCAGCACCGCCCAGAATACCCGCTGCCAGGCTGGCGTCTGAAAAACGCCACCGGACGCCAGCGAGTCCACCACCAGCGAGCCGGAGTCTGACGATGTCACAAAGAAGGTGACGATCAGGAACACGGTCATCAGCGAGATAAAGAACGACCACGGCAGCTGGTCAAGCAGCTTGAACAGGGCCACCGCATGGTCATTCTGCACATCGGTGATCAGGGAGGTGACCCCTTCGTTCATGATCAGGTTCAGCGCCGTATCACCGAACACGGAAAACCATAGGAAGGTGAACAGGGAAGGCACCAGCATCACCCCGACCACAAACTGGCGGATCGTGCGTCCGCGGCTGATCTTGGCAATAAAGAGCCCGACGAACGGCGCCCAGGCGATGGTCCAGCCGAAGATGAACAGCGTCCAGTTACCGATCCAGTCGCTGCGGGTATAAGCCTGCAGATTAAACGTGCGCTCAACGATCCCGCTCAGGTAGCTGCCGGTATTCTGAAGAAACGTTTCGAGAATCAGGATGGAAGGCCCCACCAGGAACACGAAAGTCATCAGCAGCACTGCCAGCACCATGTTCAGGATCGAGAGATTCTTGACCCCCTTGTCCAGCCCCGCCACCACAGAAACCGTGGCGGCTGCGGTGATCACCGCAATGGCAATGATCTGCACCGTGGTATTCACCGGAATGTCTTCCCAGAGGTAATTGATGCCGGCGTTTATCTGGGCGACGGAGAGCCCCAGGGTTGTCGCGATACCAAACATGGTTCCGAGGATCGCGAACACATCCACGATATGACCAATCGGCCCATGCACCTTCTCCCCTATCAGCGGATAAAGCGCAGAGCGGATCGACAGGGGCAAGCCATGGCGAAATGCAAAATAGGCCAGCACCAGTCCGACCAGCCCGTATATGGCCCAGATATGGAACCCCCAGTGGAAAAACGCGATCTGCATCGCCTGCTTGGCGGAGTCAACTGTCTCAGCGGCGCCGGCGGGCGGAGACGCGTAATGCAGCACCGGCTCTGCAACGCCGAAAAACAGTAACGCAATGCCGTAGCCGGCGGAAAACAGCATGGCAAACCAGGCGGGAAAGCTGTACTGGGGCTCCGCATGGTCCGGGCCCAGCTTGATATTCCCCCACCGGGAGGCCGCCACCGACACGATAAACACCAGGAAAATGGCCACTGACAGCATGTAGAACCAGCCAAAGGTTTCGGTGATCCAGGACAGCAAAGAGGCGAACGCCTCAGCGGCCAGATCCGGATTGGAAATGGTTCCGATAACCAGAAGCAGAATGATGACAACGGCGGGTATGAAGACCGGCGCAAGGATGGTGGACTGAAAGGACTTCTTCTCTGCAAGCATAATCGTTTCCATTGCGTGGGCCGCCCGGGGACAACGGGTCCCGTTCGGCACAGCCCGGTTGACGATATCTTCAGTCACTTACTATAGGCGAGGCCTGAGCTTCAGGGAGTCCGCGCCCCGTAAAAAACAAAAAACCGCGCCCCGGTCAGGGGCACGGTTCTGGTCCGGGCTAACCGGACAGACGCGCAAGCAACATCACTTACTGCATTTGTTGTTGCTGCATTTGCTGACGCATCTGCTGCTGCATCTGTTGCTGCTGACGCTGCATTTCCTGCATCTTCTGCTCAAGGGTATCCCGCTGCTCATCGGTGAAAACGCTGTCGATACGGGCCTGCATCAGTACCGAAAGCGCGGTCATCTTGCCGTTCAGCTCGCCCAGGCGTGCCGCGTCTTCGCGAATGCTCTTTTCGCTGTAGCCAGGCCCTACCTGATCCTGCAACTGCTGCTGGACCTCTGAAGCCTCAGCCTGCAACTCCTGCAGCTCGGCACGGGTGCTGCTCATAATGTCGCGGATTTCCGCTTCCTGATCCGCGCTGAGACCAACCAGCTCGGCAATCTGGGATACCTCATCCTGCTGCTGGGCGGCGGCCGCACCGGCGAAGGTCAAGGCGATCAGGGCGAACGCAAATTTGCGAATAAGGGTCATGAAAGTCTCCGTGGAAAATTGTTCGTTGTCGTCAGGTTGAATCGGAACACGCTCACCCTAAAGAAATCAATCGACAAATTCACCCCCACGGTGTCGCAAATTGCGACATGAAAAGCAGAAAACTCAGCGGCAGCCAGCGCTACAGGCTACTCTGGGGTAAATGTGAAAAATTCTTTATTCCCCGCCATAATGGCGCCCTGTCACACTACCGCGCGGTCTCGTCTTACTTCTTGGGGGTCTCAATGGCAATAAACTGGTTTCCTGGCCACATGCACAAGGCCCGCAAGGAGATCAAGCAGGTCATGCCACAGATGGACCTGATTATCGAAGTGCTGGATGCCCGCATTCCCTTCAGTAGCGAGAACCCGATGGTGCCCGCACTGCGTGGTGATACGCCCGTTATCAAGGTGCTCAACAAGCGGGATCTGGCCGACCCGGAAGTCACCGCGTTATGGCAGCAATGGCTGGAACGGGAAAAAGGCACCAGGGCCATTACCCTGACCCATAATCAGCGCAGCGAAGCTCTGGAGATCCTGCAACTGGCCCAGACCATGGTGTCCGATTCCATTCGTGATACCCGCGCCCTGCGCATCATGATTCTCGGCATACCCAACGTCGGCAAGTCGACGCTGATCAATACGCTGGCCGGGCGAGCGGTGGCAAAAACCGGTAATGAACCCGCTGTAACCCGCGCGCAACAAGCTATCAAGCTGCCGGATAACATCCTGTTGTATGATACGCCGGGTTTTCTCTGGCCTAAACTGACGCCGGAGGAATGCGGCTATCGTCTCGCCGTCACCGGCGCGATCCGGGCCGCCGTGATCGAATTCGAGGATGTGGCCCTGTTCGCAGCGGATTACCTGTTGCAGGCCTACCCTGACCGGGTTTGCGAACGCTACGGACTGGACGGGAAACCCCGCGACGGCCTTGCGCTGATGGACGCTATCGCGGCCCGGCGCCGCTTTTTCGCCCGCGGCGGTATTCCGGACCTGCACAAGGTGTCTGAGGTACTGCTGAACGAGCTACGGGCCGGCACCCTCGGACCCGTGTCGCTGGAAACCCCGGCGATGGTGGAGCAGGAACAGGCTCGTGAGGCCGAGCGAGAGGCCCGGAAACAGGAACAGGAACAGGCGCGAAATCAGGAGCGCAGGGACAAAGGCAAACGCAACAGGAACGGCGAGCTCTGACGAAGGTCAAATATCAATCGACGACCGTTTTGTCTAAAATCCCGCGCCAATATTTCATTGGCTGGTGTATGCAGTCGCCGCCGAGACCAGACATCCGGGTCACGCTCGTCGCTATGGTGGGTGGCCCGCACCAAGGAGAACAGTATGAGACGGGTCGTGGTAACTGGTATGGGCATTGTGTCCTGCCTGGGCAATTCCCTGGACGAAGTCACAACCAGCCTGAAGGAAGGCCGGTCCGGCATCCGCTTTAACGAAACCTACAAGGAACTGGGCTTCCGCAGCCAGATCTGCGGCATGGTTGATGTGGACACCTCAGTCATCGACCGCAAGGTGCGCCGGTTCATGGGCGAATCCGCCATGTACGCCTACCTGTCCATGGAGCAGGCCATTGAGCAGGCCGGGCTGACCCCTGAGATGGTTTCCAATGACCGTACCGGGCTGATTGCCGGCTCTGGCGGCGCTTCTTGCTCCAGTCAGGTGGAGGCGGTTGATATCATGCGGGAAAAAGGCGTGAAACGCATTGGTGCGTTTATGGTCCCCCGCATCATGACATCCACCGTTTCTGCCTGCCTGGCCACCGCCTTCAAAATTCGTGGCGTGAACTATTCCATGTCATCCGCCTGCGCCACCAGCGCCCACTGTATCGGCCACGCCATGGAACAGATCCAGAGCGGCAAGCAGGACATTGTCTTCGCCGGCGGCGGCGAAGAGGAAGACTGGAGCCTGACCATGCTGTTCGATGCCATGGGCGCGCTCTCATTCAAGTATAACGATGCGCCAGAGACCGCATCCCGGCCGTTTGACAGCGCCCGGGACGGCTTTGTCATCGCCGGTGGCGGCGGCATGCTGGTACTGGAAGAACTGGAACACGCTCGCAAGCGGGGTGCCAATATTATCGCGGAGCTCACCGGTTACGGCGCGACGTCCGACGGCTATGACATGGTGGCCCCCTCCGGGGAGGGCGCTGCCCGCTGCATGCGTGAAGCGCTGGCCACAGTTAACGGTGAGATCGACTATATTAACGCCCACGGCACCAGCACACCGGTGGGCGATATGGCCGAGATGAAAGCCGTGCGTACGGTATTTGGTGACAAGGTTCCGACCATTTCTTCGACCAAATCCCTGACCGGGCACTCGCTGGGCGCTACCGGAGCACAGGAAGCCATCTATTCCCTGCTGATGCTGCAAAACGGCTTTGTGGCTGGCACCGCGAACCTCACCGACCTGGATGAGGAACTGACCGGATTGCCCATCGTAGGCCCGGCGTCGGAGCAGGCCGAGCTGAACCATGTGATGTCCAACAGCTTCGGTTTTGGAGGTACCAACGCCTCCCTGGTATTTAGCCGGCTAAGCTGAACCACAGGCCCCGGTCCGCCCGATCGGGGCCTTTTTAAGCTGTACGGGGTTGCAACCATTG
>CAYMQO010000190.1:0-4791 GCA_964392405.1 uncultured Marinobacter sp. | reverse complement strand
ACGATGCCGGTGGGAAGGTGGGTAATACGGATGGCCGAGTCGGTCTTGTTGACGTGCTGCCCACCCGCGCCAGACGCCCGGAAAGTATCCACCCGCAAATCGGCCTTGTTGATTTCGATGGCTTCGGCTTCGTCCGCTTCCGGCATGACAGCAACGGTACAGGCAGAGGTATGGATCCGCCCCTGGGATTCGGTTTCCGGTACCCGCTGTACCCGGTGGGCGCCGGATTCAAACTTGAGCGCGCCATAGACACCGTCACCGCTGAGGCGACTGATGATTTCCTTGTAACCGCCGTGTTCACCACCGCTGGTGCTGATGACTTCCACCTGCCAGCGGCGGGTTTCCGCGTAACGGCTGTACATGCGGAACAGGTCGCCAGCGAACAGCGCGGCCTCATCGCCACCGGTGCCTGCACGGATCTCCAGGAACACGTTTTTGCCGTCGTCCGGGTCCTTGGGCAGCATCAGCCGTTGCAGTTCTTCATCCAGCTCATCCCGGCGTCGGCGGGCGGTAGTAATCTCCTCTTCCGCCATCTCGCGCATTTCTGCGTCTCCTTCCCGGGCCAGCTCTTCGGCGGTTTCCAGGTCATCCAGGGTCCGGCGCCAGGACTGAAAGCATTGTACGACAGGTTCGATTTCCGAGAATTCCCGGGACAGTTCGCGAAACCGCTTCTGGTCATTGATAACAGTCGGATCGCCCAACAGAGCACTGACTTCTTCAAAACGGTCGACAAGCTGTTCAAGGCGGCCACGAATGGATGGCTTCATGATTTTTCCAGTGTGATGGGCGCGTCGTGGGGATCCAGAGCTTCCAGCTGATGCAGTTCCCGCAACCACTCAGCCACTTCCGGGCGACCTTCGGCCGACGCTTTACGAACCTGCACCGAGGGCTTATGCAGCAGTTTATTGGTGAGCCCGCGGGCCATGCTTCGCAGCACCGTCTCCGGGTCCTGACCGTTGTTCAGGGCACGTATCGCCTTGGCCACTTCCATATCCCGCAGGGTTTCTGCCCGCTCACGGTATTGCTTGAGGGTTGAGACGGCGTCCAGAGCCCGGATCTGGCTCAGGAATTCCTGAGTACCGGAAACAATCAGGTTTTCAGCTTCCCGCGCCGCGCCCTCCCGCGAGCGCAGATTCTCTTCAATAACCTGCCGCAGGTCATCCACGGTATAAAGATAAACATCGTTCAACCGGCCAACTTCCGGCTCGATATCCCGGGGAACAGCAATATCGACCATAAAATAAGGGCGATGCTTACGCTTCTTCAGGGCCCGCTCCACGGCACCCTTGCCGAGAATGGGCAGCGGACTGGCGGTGGACGAAATAATGATATCCACATCCGCAAGGTGATCCGGAATATCTGACAGCACAATACCCAGGCCACCGTGGACCTCGGCCAGCTTCTGCCCCCGCTCAATGGTACGGTTGGCGATGATGAAATCCCTGACACCGGCTTCCGCCAGGTGGCGGGCGACCAGCTCGGTGGTCTGGCCGGCACCAATCAGCAGCGCCCGGTTGCGGGAAAGGTCGGAAAAGATATGACGGGCCATACTCACCGCCGCGTATGCGACGGAGACCGGATTTTCACCGATCGCCGTCTCGGTGCGGACCCGTTTGGCCACGGAAAAGGTGTGCTCAAACAGCCGTGACAGGAATGAACCGCTGGCGCCATGTTCCCGGGCCAGGGCGTAGGCATCCTTTAACTGTCCAAAAATCTGCGGCTCGCCAAGCACCATGGAGTCCAGCCCGGCCGCCACACGCATCATGTGCCGGACCGCTTCGCTGTCCCGGTAGACGTAGACGGAGTTTTCCAGGTCTGCAGGCGCCACACCGTGGAAACCCGCCAGCCAACGCAGCAACGTTGGAGCGCAGTCGTCGTCACCGGCGAGATACAGCTCGGTACGGTTACAGGTGGACAGAATGGCTGCCTCACTGGCACCCGTCGCCACCTGCAGCTCACGGAAAGCTGCCGGCATGCGCTCCGGCGTAAATGCCACCCGCTCACGGATTTCCAACGGCGCCGTGCGGTGGTTAATGCCCAGTGTGATTAAAGCCATAGTGAACGAGAAGACTCCGAGGCCGGTCCCGCAGATGAGAGTGAACTTGACATAGATGACGACTATTTTACCGACGCGAACGCTTATTCGCCAGCCGACAAGCTCAACAGGCCATGGAAAACGCTGCTTTATACGGGTAATCCCGAGGCATAAACATCCTGTGAACAAGCGACTTGGGCCGGACCCGGGCTTGTGCCATCATAGCCAGTCAACGGCCTGCCCTTGACTTCAGGAAGTCCAATGCCCAGAAAATCCCTGTACCTTGCCATCAGCCTGTTGGCCTTCACCGGCTGCGCCAGCCTGGATTCACGTGACCCTGCACCTGTACCAGACCAGCCTGATCTCCCTGAAACAATCAGTGAGGAAGCGTCAGTCGTCGAAGGTGAGTTCCGCCCGGAAGAACTCTACCTTCTCCTGACCGGCGAAATTGCCGCCCAGCGAGGACGTTATGACATTACGCTCGCCAACTACGTGGAAGCTGCACGACAGTCCGGCGATACAGGAGTGATCCGGCGGGCCTTGCTGATCGCAGAGTCCCTGAATAGCCAGGAAGCCTCCCGGCTGCTCACCCGGACCTGGATTGATGTGGCACCGGGCAGCGAAGAGGCCAGGCGCGCTGCCGCTATCCAGTCCCTGCGGGATGGCAACCTGAGTGATACCCTTGAGCATCTCGAGGAAATTCTCCAGATGGGCGGTGATGCCGACTTTGACGGCCTCGCCGCCATGGCTCCACGGCTTCGTCCCGACCAGCAGCTGGAACTGAAGCGCCTGTTTGGCGAGCTTCAGCAGCGCCATCCCGACAACGCCGAGATCCGTTACAGCACCGCGCTGCTGCAGAACCTGACCGGTGACCCGGAGCAGGCTCTGGAAACCCTCGCACCCCTGCTGGCGGATCAACAGCAGGAATTCCAGCCTGCCCTGGTGCTTCAGGGTGAGCTTCTCTATGAGCTGGACCGCCCCCGGGACGCACTCCGACACCTGCAGACCCACTCCCGCCGTTATCCCGAGAACCGCCAGCTGGGCACTCTCTATGCCCGCGTCCTGGTCAGCGAGAACGAGATGCGAGCGGCCCAGGACGAGTTCAGCCGCCTGGTAAAACAGTTTCCGGAGGAACATGGCCTGCGCCTGTCCCGGGCATTGGTGGCCATCGAGAATAATGAGCTGGACCTGGCCCGCAAGGATCTGAACCACCTGATCGGTATTGGCCAGCAGACCAATCAGGCCCTCTATTACCTTGGACAGATCGCGGAAAAGCAGAACAAGCCCGACCAGGCCATCACCTGGTATGAGCAGGTGACCCAGGGCAGTCACTACTTCCCGGCACTCAGCCGTTCCGCCGAGTTGCGGGCCGAAGCCGGCGACCTGGACTCTGCCCTTGACCAACTGAGAGATGTGCGGGAAGCCAACCCGCAAGCAGCCGCCAGCCTGTGGCTGATCGAGATAAACCTGCTGCAGAGCCTTGATCGCCTGGAGCAGGCCCGGGCAACCGCGGACACCGCCCTGCAGGAACATCCCGACGACCAGAGCCTGCTGTACGCCCGTTCCATGGTTCTTGAACAGTCAGGGGCCATTGATGAATCCCTGGCCGACCTGCGCACCATGATTGAACTCGAACCCGACAATCCGACGGCCCTGAACGCCCTGGGGTACGTGATGACCATCCATACCGATCAGCTGGAGGAAGCCCGGGGCTATATAGAGCAGGCACTTGCCATGGACCCGGGCAACCCGGCCATTCTCGACAGCATGGGTTGGGTGCTGTTCCAGCAAGGCAACCGCGACGGCGCGCTGCAGTACCTGCAACAGGCGTACGATATCTACCCGGACCCGGAAATTGCGGCCCACTATGGCGAGGTACTCTGGGCGCTGGGGGAAAAGGCCCAGGCCCGGGTGATCTGGTCCCGGGCAGAGAAAGACGACCCGGACCATAAAGTGCTTCAGGAAACCCTTCAACGACTGGGCATAGACGACCTGTGAGATTTTTTTCTGACTCCGTTACCCGTGCGCTGGTCATACTGGCTATTACCCTCGCGCTAGGCGCCTGCGCCACCATTCAGCAGGAGCCCCTGCCAGCCGGCCTGACCGATCAGCCGCCGGCTGACTGGGCCGATCGGCAGCAGGCCCTGCAATCCTTCAGTCATTGGGAGCTCACTGGAAAGCTTGCGGTCCGCCAACCCGGTGACAGCGGTTCCGCCGTGATAAACCGATGGACACAGACCCAGGAACATTATGAGCTGGCCCTGTCATCCAGCTTCCTCGGCCTTGGCAGCACCCGCCTGGCAGGCAGCCCGGGGTTTATCGAACTGGAGCTGTCCGACGGGGAAACCTATGCCTCCTCGGACCCCCAGGGGCTGATTTACGCTGCCACCGGCTGGGAGCTGCCCATCGACGCCCTGGTGTGGTGGGTACGGGGCCTGCCAGCCCCGGAAGGGGATTTCCGGATGGCCTTCGAGAAAGACGGGCAACTGGCCCAGATAGAACAGAGAGGTTGGACCATTCGCTATGAACGCTGGCGTGCATTCATGGACGACCGGCCGGCCCTGCCCGCCCGGCTGACGGCCCGCAAGGAAGACAAGCTGGTGCGACTGGTGGTGTCCTCCTGGCAGGCCCGGGGGAACGAATGAGCGGCCCTATCTCCACCGCCACTGCCTTAACCCTGCCGGCACCGGCCAAGCTGAACCTGTTCCTGCACATCCTTGGCCGCCGCCCGGACGGCTACCATGAACTGCAAACCC
>CAYMQO010000189.1:0-4797 GCA_964392405.1 uncultured Marinobacter sp. | reverse complement strand
CCCATGGCATTCAGCTTGAGCGTCCGGTACCGGTGGACCTGCTGCCAGGCTTTGCCGACGGCGATGCCAGTGTGCAGGATGAAGCCGCACAACTGTGTACCCAGTGGCTGCAACCCCAACCGGGACAGCGCATTCTCGACGCCTGTGCCGCTCCCGGCGGTAAAACCTGTGCGATACTCGAGGCCGCTGACAATCAGGCACAAGTAATCGCCCTGGACGAGTCCGCCGAGCGTCTGCCCCGTATTCAGGAAAATCTTGATCGTCTGCACCTTGACGCCACCCTGCGCCAGGCGGATGCCCGCAATGTCGATGACTGGTGGGATGGGTCCCCCTTCGATGGCATTTTGCTGGACGTACCCTGCAGCGCTACCGGGGTCATCCGCCGGCACCCCGACATCAAGCTGTTACGGCGGGAAACCGACATTACGCCACTGGCAGAAATCCAGTTCGGCCTGCTGGTCAGCCTGTGGCCCACCCTGAAACCGGGTGGTCGACTGGTCTATGCCACCTGTTCGGTTTTCCCCCAGGAAAACAGCCGGATTATCCAGCGCTTCCTGAAACAGCAGGCGAACGCGACACTGACGGAAACCGAAGTGTGCTGGGGGCAGGAAACCGGCTATGGCCGGCAGTTATTTCCCGATACCGGCAGTCATGACGGATTTTTCTACGCCTGCCTGACCAAGGGCGAGCCGGGAGCACAGTCGTGAAAATCATCATCCTCGGCGCCGGACAGGTCGGCGGCAGCCTGGCAGAAAACCTCGCGAACGAAGCCAACGACATCACCGTAGTCGACAAGGACGGCGAGCGCCTGCGGGAACTCCAGGACCGGCTGGACATCCGTACGGTTCACGGACTGGCCTCCTATCCCACCATACTCCGCCAGGCGGGGGCCGAGGATGCCGACATGCTGATCGCGGTCACCAACTCGGACGAGACCAACATGGTGGCCTGCCAGGTCGCCTTCTCGCTGTTCCGCACGCCCTCCAAGATCAGCCGGGTACGGGCCAACGCCTACCTGTCCCGTAAGGAACTGTTTGACGAAAACGGCTTTCCGGTGGATGTGCTGATCAGTCCGGAGCACGTGGTCACCCAGCATATTTCGCGGCTGATCGAATACCCCGGCGCGCTGCAGGTACTGGAGTTCTCCCAGGGTCTGGTCCGGCTGGTCGCAATCCGCGCCACCGAAGGTGGCCCGCTGGTGGGGCGCGAGCTGTCCTACCTGCGCACTCATATGCCCCGTATCAAAACCCGGGTTGCGGCGATTTTCCGCAAGGACCGCCCCATCATTCCCAAGGGTGATACCGTCATTGAGGACGGCGACGAGGTGTTCTTTATCGCCGGCACCGACCATATCCGCTCAGTCATGAGCGAACTGCAGCCGCTGGAGAAGCCCTATAAGCGCATTTTTATCTGTGGCGGCGGCAATATCGGCCAGCGGCTGGCGCAATCGCTGGAAAGCCGCTACCAGGTGAAACTCCTGGAACGGGACCGGGAACGGTGCGTCATGCTGTCGGAAAACCTGCGCCGGACCATCGTGCTGGAAGGCAACGCCGCCAACAAGGATATCCTGCTGGAAGAGAACATCGAGAGCACCGATGTATTCTGTGCCGTGACCAATGACGATGAAGCCAACATCATGGCGTCCCTCCTGGCCAAACGGCTAGGGGCCCGCAAGGTGCTGACCCTGATCAACAACCCGGATTACGTGGATCTGATCCAGGGCCGCGAGATCGATGTGGCCATCTCGCCCCAGCAAACCACGATTGGCAGCCTGTTAACCCACGTGCGCAGGGGCGATGTGGTCAATGTGCATTCCCTGCGCCGGGGCGCTGCCGAGGCCATTGAAGCCATCGCCCACGGTGATCACCGCTCGTCCCGGGTGGTGGGCCGGCGGCTGGATGAGATACGTATGCCCCAGGGCACCACCATCGGCGCCATTGTCCGTCATAACGAGGTGCTGATCGCCCACGACAGCCTGACGGTACAGCCGGACGACCATGTGATTCTGTTTCTGGTGGACAAGCAGCGTATCCGCGAGGTCGAAAAACTGTTCCAGGTCGGGCTGACTTTCTTCTGATGGCAAAGGGGTTCTAGATGCGCCTGCCGGTGATCGCCAAGGTACTGGGCCTGCTGATGATGCTGTTCAGCCTCACCATGCTGCCACCCCTGGGCATCGCCCTGTTGTACGACGACGGCCAATGGCAGCGTTTCAGCAACGGCCTGATGGTCGTTATGGTCACCGGTCTGATCATCTGGCTGCCATTCCGGAAGGAATCCGGTGATCTCCGGGTGCGGGACGGCTTTCTGATTACCACACTGTTCTGGGTCGCGCTGAGTGTGGCAGGCTCGATTCCCTTCTATCTCAGTAACGACGCGCCGTTCAGTTACATCGACTCGCTTTTCGAAGCGGTCTCTGGCCTCACCACCACCGGCGCAACGGTTATCACCGGCATCGACTCGCTGCCCGAATCCATGCTCTGGTACCGTCAGCAACTGCAATGGCTGGGGGGCATGGGCATTATTGTACTGGCGGTCGCCATACTACCCATGCTGGGCATTGGTGGCATGCAGTTGTATCGCGCCGAAGTGCCCGGCCCGGTGAAGGACAACAAACTCACGCCCCGTATCGGCGAAACCGCCAAGGCCCTGTGGTACATCTATGTGGCCCTGACGGTGCTCTGCGCTCTGGCCTACCGCGCCGCCGGCATGACCTGGTTTGACGCCATCGGCCACAGTTTTTCCACCCTCTCCCTCGGCGGCTTCTCCACCCACGACGCCAGTATTGGCTACTTCAACAGTACGCTGATTGAAATGATTGCGGTGGGCTTCATGGTCATCGCCGGCGCCAATTTCGCATTGCATTTCATGTCGTTCCGCCAGCGCAGCCTGTCGTTCTACTGGCGGGATTCAGAGTTCCGATTCTATTTCAGTACGCTGGTGGTGGTCAGTGTCATCACCGTGCTGGTACTGATCATGACCGCCACACTGACGCCATCCAATGCCGTCATCAAGGGCATCTTCGAAGTCGTCGCCATTGGGACCACGTCCGGCTTCAGTTCAGCGGATTTCAGCCAATGGCCGCTGATGTTGCCGTTTATGCTGTTCATGCTGGCCTTTATGGGCGGCTGCGCCGGCTCTACCGGGGGCGGCATGAAAGTCATGCGGGTATTGCTGATCTACCGGCAGGGTGCCCGGGAAATGAAACGACTGCTGCACCCGAACGCCGTGATTCCGGTCAAACTGGGCAACCGCCCGGTTTCCGATCGAGTGCTGCAGGCCGTGTGGGGATTCTTCTCGGTGTACATGTTCATGTTTGTCGCCATGCTGATGATCCTGCTGGCCACCGGCATCGACCAGGTCACCGCCTGGACCGCCGTCGCCGCCACCCTGAACAACCTGGGCCCGGGCCTGGGCGGGGTCGCCTACCATTACGGCAACCTCAACGACATCGCCAAGTGGGTCCTGTGCTTCTCCATGCTGCTGGGCCGACTGGAAGTGTTCACCCTGCTGGTTCTGATGACGCCGGCGTTCTGGCGGCGGTGAAGTCCTTCGGCGGGCTCTGCCATTCAACTTGCTCTACCCCATGCGAAACGACACTGTGGCCATGCCCATCACCCCGCATTTTGCCAAAGATCATGTCAGAATCTTAGAAAACCCGCGCCCTGGCGCGTATAATGTCGGCCTTTCGATGCGGGCCGGCCGGTACGTTTGATTTTCGCCTTCCCCGCACCACTCAGACCGAACAGCAGGCACACGTCGTGACAACCATGGCATCTCAACCGTCAAAACCGGATCTGAAGACCTTTCAGGGTCTGATCCTGGCACTGCAGAATTTCTGGGCGCAGCATGGCTGCGTGGTTCTTCAGCCACTGGATATGGAAGTGGGCGCCGGCACCTTTCATCCGGCGACCTTCCTGCGGTCCATTGGTCCGGAGACCTGGAATGCCGCCTATGTGCAGCCCAGCCGCCGCCCGACGGACGGGCGCTATGGTGAGAACCCCAACCGCCTGCAGCATTACTACCAGTTTCAGGTGGTGCTCAAGCCATCGCCGGACCATATTCAGGAACTGTATCTGGACTCCCTGCGGGCGCTGGGGCTCGACCCCCTGGTACACGATATCCGCTTTGTGGAAGATAACTGGGAATCGCCCACCCTGGGCGCCTGGGGTCTGGGTTGGGAAATCTGGCTGAACGGTATGGAGGTGACCCAGTTCACCTACTTCCAGCAGGTTGGCGGGCTGGAATGTTATCCGGTTACCGGCGAGCTCACCTACGGCCTTGAACGCATTGCCATGTACCTGCAGGGCGTCGACAGCGTGTATGACCTGGTCTGGACCGAGGGTCCGGATGGCGTGGTGACTTACGGTGATGTGTTTCATCAGCAGGAGGTGGAGATGTCCACCTACAACTTTGAGCACGCCGATACCGACTTCCTGTTCAAAAGCTTCGAGGTGTACGAGCGTGAAAGTGCGCGCCTGATTGACGTCGGCCTGCCGCTTCCGGCCTATGAGCAGGTACTCAAGGCATCCCACACGTTTAACCTGCTGGACGCCCGCCACGCCATTTCCGTTACCGAACGCCAGCGTTTTATCCTGCGGGTGCGCACCCTGGCCCGGGCCGTTGCCCAGGCTTACTTTGACAGCCGTAAAGCGCTGGGTTTCCCGTTGGCGCCAGAAGCCCTGCGTAAGGAAGTCCTCGCCGCAGAGGAAAAAGCCAGCAATGGCAGGAAAGGCAACGCCAAGAAGGGGAACGCATAATGGCTACTCAGGATTTTCTGGTCGAGCTGGGCACCGAGGA
>CAYMQO010000188.1:0-4811 GCA_964392405.1 uncultured Marinobacter sp. | reverse complement strand
TCCATAACACCAGCAAGCGGGAGTTGCTGGCCCAGTTGCAGGTGGAGACGTTTATCCTGGATACGGAACCGGTACTCACCGTGGCGCCGGTGCTGGAAGGCTTTGAGACCCGCCTGAATGCCGATGGCAATCTTGAGGTGGATGTTGAGAAATCTCAGGGGCTTAACGGAGTATTCTCACAGCTGGATCAACAGAAAATCCGGGTGCTTAGCATGAGAACCAAATCCAATCGGCTGGAGGAGCTGTTCATCCGTCTGGTTGAAGAGAATGCCCGTCCGGCGGAGGTGACTCCGTGACCGTCAGCGCCATTATCACCGCGTTTCTTACCATTGTTATCCGGGAGATCCGGCGGTTTACCCGCATATGGCCTCAGACCCTGCTGCCGCCAGCGGTCACCATGACCCTGTACTTCATCATCTTCGGTAACCTGATTGGTTCCCGTATCGGCACCATGGGCGGCTTCGACTATATGTCGTTTATCGTCCCGGGGCTGATCATGATGTCAGTGATCACAAGCAGTTACGCTAATGTGGTGTCGTCGTTCTTCAGCATGAAGTTCCAGCATTCCATCGAGGAGCTGCTGGTGTCGCCAACCCCCAACTGGGCAATTCTCGCCGGCTACGTGGCGGGCGGCATGGCCCGTGGGCTGGGCGTGGGACTGATCGTGACGCTGCTATCGCTGGGCTTCACCCAGTTGCAGATTCACAACCTGCCAATGATGGTGTTGACGGTGTTCCTGACGTCGGCGCTGTTTGCCCTGGGCGGATTTATCAACGCCATGCTGGCTACCAAGTTCGACGATATCTCCATCGTACCGACCTTTGTGCTGACCCCCCTGACTTACCTTGGGGGCGTCTTTTATTCCATCGAACTCCTGCCCGGTTTCTGGCAGGGCGTCTCCATGATTAACCCGATCCTGTATATGGTGAATGCCTTCCGCTACGGCATTCTCGGGGTGTCCGATGTGAATCCCTATATAGCCCTGGGCATGGTGGTGGTGTTCATTACGATTCTGTCTGCGGTGTCCCTGCGTATGCTTCAGCGGGGCAAGGGCATCCGCCAATGAGGAGGCATGATGGCTCTTGATCAGGCGCCGCTGGGCAAGTCCAGCGAATACCCGGACCGCTACGCGCCGGAACTTCTGTTTCCTGTACCCAGAGACGACAACCGCCGCCGTATTGGCCTGGCCGACGGTCGCTGGCCCTGGTTTGGTGAAGACCTCTGGCAGGCCTGGGAAATCTCCTGGCTCCGCCCCGGCGGTGTGCCGGCTGTGGCCTGGGCAGAGTTTCGTCTGCCGGCAACGTCACCCGCGTTGATCGAGTCCAAGTCCCTGAAGCTCTACCTGAACTCCCTCAATCAGGAAGTCTACTCGGAAGAAGGGCAGGTACGGGAAACCATCGAACGGGACCTCTCCAGTGTCTGTGGCGCTCAGGTGACGGTTGTGCTGCACAATGTTGATACCACGATGACGGCTCACGGCCGGCCCCTGAGCGGGATTCTGATCGATAATGAGCCGGTGACCGAGGTGGGTTACGAATACTGCCCCGAAGTCCTGAAGGCGGGAAATGAGGTAGTGACGGAAATCCTGTGCTCACACTTGCTCAAGAGCAATTGCCCGGTCACAGGCCAGCCGGACTGGGGTACGTTGCTGGTGGAATACAGCGGACCCGCGATTGATCGCTCGGCGCTGTTGCAGTATGTGGTGGGCTTTCGACAGAAACAGGACTTCCACGAACACTGCGTCGAAACCGTGTTTACCGATGTGATGCAGGCCTGCCGTCCGGACCGGTTGACGGTAAGTGCCCGTTATACCCGGCGGGGCGGACTGGATATCAACCCCTGGCGCAGTACAGAGCCGGGCGAGGCCCCATCGCTGAGGCTGGTCCGGCAGTAGACTGACGGACTCCGGAAGCCGTCAGTTCTGCTCGGCTTCTTCCTCACCCCGCAGCCGTTCGGCAGCTTCCTCCAGGGCTTCCAGGATGGCCTTGCGGTCATTGTCGGCAATCTTGCCGGAGTCCAGGTACATGGCGAAGCCGGCATGTTCGTGCTCCAGGAAGCTCCGGTTGGGTCCCAGGTCCCGGCGGAAATCGATCACTTCGTAGATGGCAACCGGCCGGCCGAAGCCCTTGACGGTAATCTCCCCCTTGTCCCGGCACATGATCCGTTCCTTGATCAGGGAGAAGGTTTCATAGGACACCAGGATCTGACCGGGCTCCGCCAGTTGTTCCAGGCGACTGGCCAGGTTCACTTCCTTGCCGATAATGGTGTAGTCCATACGGTTTTCCGCGCCGAAGTTGCCCACGGTGACGAAGCCGGAACTGATACCCATACGGATCTCCAGGGGGGTACGAATGCCCTGGCTGCGCCACCGCTGGCGCATGATCTTCATGTGGTTGCGCATGTCGATGGCCATGGAGATACAGGCCAGGGCATCTTCCTTCTGGCCCCGGGACGACGGGTCACCAAAGAAGATCATGATGGAGTCGCCCACAAATTTGTCGATGGTGCCGCCGTAGCGCAGGGCGACCTCGGACATTTCGTTGAAGTAGTTGTTCAACAGTTCGGTCAGGGCTTCCGGTTCCATTTCCTCAGACAGGTCCGTGAACCCTTTGATATCCGAGAAGAACACGCTCAGCTTTTTACGGCGGGTTTCCAGTCTGACGTCCCGTTCGCCGGTAAAAATGGACTGCCAGACCTGGGGTGACAGGTACTTGGAGAGCTTGTCAGACAGCGCAATGGATTGTTCCCGCTGTTTCTGGATCTGGGCCTTGGCCGCCAGCAGGATGCGGGCCTGCTGGTGGGTATAGAAAGCCGTAACGCAGATATAGAAGCCCGTGCCGGCCAGGGAAACCAGGCTGGTCAGCAGCGGCGTTGTAAAGTCATCGGTGACCCCCAGCAGCCCGACCACCAGGCCGATGGCTGCGGCCAGCAGCAGTGTGCCGTAGAACCAGAGGTAGAGCCCGCCAACGATCAGGCAACTGAACATCAGCATCAGCGCCATGGCTAACGAGGGAACCGGCGTCAGTCCTGTCAGTCCAATGACGAGACCGCCCGTAATACATTCCACCAGCAACAGATACTGACGAATACGGGGCTGGCGGTCAGCGCCGAGCCGGCGGCTGATGAACAGGATGGTGTGCGGCCAGATGACGCCTGCGGCCAGTAACCACAACATCGACTCATGAAAGATGCCGTCCACAACACCGGCGATAACAATGCCGCAGAACGCAGCGGCGCCAAGTACCCGGCCATTGAAATCGGGCAGGGGAGGTGTGGCCTGTGGTGTATCATCCAGCGTCGCGTCTACCGGCGACTTACGGATGGTGTCCGGCGTGCTTGCATACCCTGACATGGTTCGTCCCTGCGGAAGACAGATCGGATCAAGGGTCCGGACGCCAGCCCAGCGGTCTTGTTATTTTCACCGGCGGCGGTTACGGTTTCCTGCGACAGGATGCCGAACCCAGCCGACGAGATTACCAGTATCGGCTCAGGTGGACAATCGCGAGCCATTTTTGTCATGGGAGACCGTAAACTGAACATGCATAGTGTTACCAGTACGCTGCTGAACAGAGCTTCTGAGCCCCGTCTGCAGGCGCCGGCGCCTCCGCAGAATGTGCTGGAGCTGGCGCTGGCCTGCGCGGCCCGTGCACCGGACCATGGACTGCTGCGCCCCTGGCGTTATCTGATCATTGAGGGAGACGGCCTGGAGCAGCTGGGCGAACTCTTCGAAACCAGTGCACCGGCGGATGCCAGCGATACCCAGCGGGCGAAGTTGCGCAAGGCGCCGTTGCGTGCACCCATGGTGCTGGTAGCCATCGCCTCTCCGAAGGAGCATCCAAAAATTCCGGAATACGAACAGGAGTATTCCTGTGCCGCCAGCGCGGCCTATCTGGTGCTCGCACTCCAGGCTGAAGGTTACGGCGCCATGTGGCGGTCCGGCGACCCGGCTGACAATGACGCGGTCTGCCGGGGGCTGGGGCTGGCTGATCACGAAAGTATTGTCGGTTTTATCTACACGGGAACCATTGCCTCCAGCAAGCCCGCCGTACCCCGGCCGGAAATTGACGAATTTGTCAGTCGCTGGCCCGGCTAGTCCTCTCTGGCAACCCTCTTTGAGGATGGGAAAAGGCTTGCCGCTTTCCTCATGCCGTTCGTGCGCTACGCCTCATTGCCATCCGATGGTTATCGGCAACCTATTGATATACTTCAAAAGATAATCTGACAAAAACGTTGGCACTGTCATTGCTTTAAGTATTGCAAACGCCCCGTACCGGCAAACGCAACCGGGGTAATGCAGTTACTGGAGGCATTATGGCAATCACCTTCGACAAGGCTCTTGGTATCCATGAGCAGGCCCTGGTCGGCCGCAGCCAGCGTGCGCAAGTGCTGGCCAACAATCTGGCCAACGCCGATACCCCGGGGTTCAAGGCCCGGGATGTGGACTTCCAGGCCATGCTCCGGCAGGCCACCGAAGCATCCCAGGGCGAAGCCATGGCCCGTACCCATCCGGCGCATCTGGATGTGTCTGGCTCGGCCGGCGCTCCGGAGTTGTTGTACCGCACGCCCCATCAGCCCTCCATTGACGGCAATACCGTAGATGCCCAGCAGGAGCAGACTCGCTTTATGCGCAATGCCATGGAGTTCCAGGCGAGTTTTGAGTTTCTGAGCAGCAAGTTTTCCGGCCTGACCAAGGCCATCAAGGGCGAGTAAGCCGGTTACCGGGAATAGAGGAGAAATCGTATGTCCCTGGGAAATATTTTTGATATCGCCGGCTCTGGCATGACCGCGCAGCAGCTGCGCCTGAATACCAC
>CAYMQO010000187.1:0-4861 GCA_964392405.1 uncultured Marinobacter sp. | reverse complement strand
GGCCGGGGTTCAGGTGCCGGCTCACTGGTAGCCTATGCCCTGCTGATCACGGATATCGATCCGCTCCAGTATGATTTGCTGTTCGAGCGCTTCCTGAACCCGGAACGGGTCTCCATGCCCGACTTCGACGTTGACTTCTGCATGGAAGGCCGCGACCGGGTAATCGATTATGTGGCCGAGAAATACGGCCGTGAGGCGGTCTCCCAGATCATTACTTTCGGTACCATGGCGGCAAAGGCGGTGGTGCGGGACGTGGCCCGGGTTCAGGGTAAATCTTACGGCCTGGCAGACCGGCTCTCCAAGATGATTCCGTTCGAAGTGGGCATGACCCTGGAAAAGGCCATCGCCCAGGAAGAACCCCTGCGGGAGTTCCTTGAGCAGGATGAAGAGGCCCAGGAAATCTGGGAAATGGCCCTTAAGCTCGAAGGAATCTGCCGTAACGCCGGTAAACACGCCGGTGGTGTGGTGATTGCGCCGACCAAGATCACGGATTTCTCGCCGCTGTATTGTGATGACGAAGGCGGCAGCATGGTCACCCAGTTCGACAAGGGAGACGTGGAAGACGCCGGGCTGGTGAAGTTCGACTTCCTCGGGTTGCGTACCCTGACCATCATCGACTGGGCCCTGGACATGATCAACCCCCGCCGGCAACAGCGGGGTGAAGAGCCACTGGATATCACCCGGATACCGCTGGCCGACAAGCCATCCTTTGAGATGCTGAAGCGGGCAGAAACCACAGCCGTCTTCCAGCTGGAATCCCGGGGCATGAAGGACCTGATCCGCCGCCTGCAGCCCGACTCGCTGGAAGACATGATCGCCCTGGTGGCCCTGTTCCGGCCCGGGCCGCTGCAGTCCGGCATGGTGGACGACTTTATCGACCGGAAGCACGGTCGCCAGCCCCTCTCGTATCCCCATCCGGATTATCAGTATCCGGGCCTGAAGCCGGTGCTGGAGCCCACCTACGGGGTCATCCTGTATCAGGAACAGGTGATGCAGATCGCCCAGGTGATGGCCGGTTACACCCTGGGGGGCGCCGACATGCTGCGCCGCGCCATGGGTAAGAAAAAGCCCGAGGAAATGGCCGAGCAGAAGGCGATCTTCCTGGAAGGCTGCGCCAACAATGGCATCGACAAGACCCTGGCCGAGAACATCTTTGACCTGGTGGAGAAGTTTGCCGGCTACGGCTTTAACAAGTCCCACTCGGCGGCCTACGCGCTGGTGTCCTACCAGACCCTGTGGCTGAAAGCCCACTATCCGGCGGAATTCATGGCCGCGGTACTGACGGCCGATATGCAGAACACCGACAAGGTGGTGACGCTGGTTGAAGAATGCCGGGCCATGGGGCTGGATCTGGTGCTGCCTGATGTCAGCACATCCGAGTACACCTTCACCGTCAATGATGAGGGGCAGATTGTTTATGGCCTCGGTGCCATCAAGGGGCTTGGGGAAGGGCCGATCCAGAGTATCGTGGAGGCCCGGCAGCAAGGGGGCGCCTACCGGGACCTGTTCGACTTCTGCAGCCGGGTCGATCTTAAAAAGGTCAATAAGCGGGCGCTGGAAGCCCTGATCCGCTCCGGTGCCGTGGACAAACTGGGCCCCGGCCGTGCCCAGATGATGGCCAGCCTCGAAAAGGCCATTCAGCAGGCCAGTCAGCAGTCCCGGAACGAGTCCGCCGGCATGATCGACATGTTCGGCGATCTGCTCGGCGGCGATGAAGGCATAGACCCGTTTGCGGATGTGGCCGGCGTCCGTGAGTGGCCGGAGAAAGAACGCCTGAAGGGCGAGAAGGATACCCTGGGTCTGTATCTGACCGGGCATCCCTTTGATGAATATGAAAAGGAAGTGCGGCGCTTCGTGCGTTCCGCCATTGCTGACCTGCAACCGTCCCGCTCGCCCCAGCGGGTGGCCGGTCTGATCGTGGCCCAGCGGACCATGAAAACCCGGACCGGCTCCACCATGTGCTTTGTCACTCTGGATGACCGCAGTGGCCGGATTGAGGCCACGCTGTTTTCCGAGGCCTACAACGAAAACCGCGAGTTGCTGCAATCCGATCAGGTGATCGTACTGGAAGGGCAGGTCAGCCATGATGATTACTCCGGGCAGATGAAGATGCGTGTCAGCTCGGTCATGGACGTGGCGACGGCGCGGCAGTCATTCAGTCGCGGGCTTCAGCTTAATCTGGATGCCGGTCAGTTGCAGAACGGGCTGCTGGACAAACTGGACAGTACCCTGCGACCCTTCCGCAACGAGGGCAGCCCGGTATGGATCGAATATCAGGGCGAAGGTGCCCGAACACGAATCGAACTGGGTGAAAGCTGGCGGGTACAACCGGATGACAATCTGCTGCTGGAACTGCGCTATCTGGTGGGGGATAACCGGGTGGCACTGGTCTATGATTGACGGAGCCCAGATCACATTCATACCAAGGTCCGCTTTTTAACAGGGCCTTGCATTGGTATCTTTATAAAAATTTGAGTCCGCCACGGCTGGTTTCCGGGCGTGTGTGGGCGAACAGACACAAATTGACGGACGATCATGAATCCTAACTACCTGGACTTCGAACAGCCAATTGCCGACCTTGAAGCCAAGATTGAAGAGCTTCGCCTGGTGGGTAATGACACCGAAATCAACATCACCGATGAGATCAACCGGCTGCGCAGTAAAAGCATCAGCCTGACCGAAAGCATTTTCTCGGACCTCGCCGCCTGGGATGTGGCCCGGCTCGCCCGCCACCCGCGCCGGCCCTACACGCTCGATTATGTCAGGATGATCTTTGATGATTTCGATGAGCTGCACGGCGACCGGGCCTATGCGGATGACCTGTCCATTGTGGGGGGCACCGCCCGGTTGGACAACCAGCCAGTGATGATCATTGGTCACCAGAAAGGTCGTGAAGTCCGCGACAAGGTAAAACGAAATTTTGGTATGCCCCGGCCGGAAGGCTACCGCAAGGCCATGCGGCTGATGGAGCTGGCCGAGCGTTTCCGGATGCCAGTGCTGACGTTTATCGATACGCCAGGTGCTTATCCGGGCATCGGCGCGGAAGAGCGGGGCCAGAGTGAGGCGATCGCCCGCAACCTGGCGGTCATGTCACGGCTGAAAACCCCGGTTCTGTCGACCGTTATCGGCGAGGGCGGCTCCGGCGGCGCCCTGGCAATCGGTGTGTGCGATCACCTGTATATGCTGCAGTATTCCACCTACGCGGTCATTTCACCCGAAGGCTGCGCATCGATTCTCTGGAAAAGCGCAGATTATGCCTCCCAGGCCGCGGAAGCGATGGGAGTGACCGCCGAGCGCCTGAAGGAGCTTGGCGTTGCCGACACGGTGATTAAAGAGCCCCTGGGCGGTGCCCACCGTGATCCACAGAAAATGGCGGATGCCCTCAAGGAGGAGCTGCTGAAAGGACTCCATGAATACGGCAGCCTCAGCCTCGAAGATCTGGTGGCCCGGCGCTATGAGCGCCTGACCCGCTATGACTCCGGACGGTAAACGTCCTTCTGATCCTTTCTTTCCGGAACTGCTGGCGCCGCTAGAGGCGCTGCAGTTAACCGGCCGGGTCCGGGTCGCCCTCTCCGGCGGCCTGGACTCCATGGTTTTGCTACACCTTGCCCATCACGTATTCCGCGATCAGCCAGGCCTGCTCTCGGCCATTCATATCAACCACCAGCTTCAGGCAGCTGCCAGCGAGTTTGAGGCTGCCTGCCGGGTGGCCTGTCAGGCCCTGTCTGTGCCCCTGGAAGTGGTTCCGGTCAAGGTCAGTACCGACAGGCAGAGCGTCGAAACCGCCGCCCGGGATGCACGTTATGAAGCGTTGACTGACCGCCTGCAAGCCGGTGACCTGCTATTGATGGCCCATCACGGCAACGACCAGCTGGAAACCTTGCTGTTCCGTATGCTGCGGGGCACCGGAGTGCGCGGCCTGGGTGGGATTCCGGCAGAGCGGGCGCTGGGGAAGGGTCGGCTGGTGAGGCCCCTGCTGGCCTTCCCGCGGGAAACGCTCCACCGTCAGGCACTGGCCGCTGGCATTTGCTGGCAGGAAGATCCCACCAACGCGGTACCCGACGTGGACCGCAACTTCCTGCGGCACGACATCATCCCCCGCCTCGCCAGTCGCTGGCCCACTCTGGACCGGCGCCTCTCCGCCACGGCGCGAGCCGGTCGGGAAGCCGCACAGCTGGCGGAGCTGCTGGCGCAAACCCACTTCGGGCAACTGGCGGACGGGCATCACCGTATCCGGCTTGCCGGGCTGAAGGCACTGCCGCTGCCAGCCCAGCGTAACCTATTGCAGTGGTGGCTCGGGAGTGAGCGCCAGCGCCCCGTTTCTGATGAAGAACTGGACGCCATGCTGAATGCCGCGCCGGACACCATGCCGGAAATCAACGGCGTGCAGTTTGCCTTACGGCGTTTTCGGGACCATATTTACCGGGTCCACAAGTTTCCCGACCCGGTGGCGGCAGACCAGACTCTGGTGCCGGGTGAGCCGTTGCGTGATGGCGACTTCATCATTCACCTTTCAACCAGGACGGCGGCGGGTGAGCCCGCGGACAGTTTCCGTCTGACCCACCGCCAGGGGGGAGAACGTGTTCGCCTGTATCCCGGCGGGCCGGCCAGGGCCCTTAAGAAGTGGCTTCAGGAGCAGGGAGTGCCGCCCTGGGAAAGGGAACGGCTGCCGCTGGTTTATGTTCAGGACGAGCTGGTGGCGGTGGGCGATTTATGGCAGGCCGGGGGCACAGACCGGTTGACCGTCCGGCGGGAGACAAGTGTGCCGATAAAGGCGTAAATAACCGGGTGTCCGGATTGAGCAGCGGGGGGCTTTCTGATAATCTGGCGTCCCATCTTGAGATGACAATCTCCCTCCTTT
>CAYMQO010000186.1:0-4872 GCA_964392405.1 uncultured Marinobacter sp. | reverse complement strand
CCACCGCCAGCATCAGGATCGGAAGGGTAGTCAGCGCGCCGGTCAGGGTCTGGTTCAGGCCCAGGTCATCGCTGATAAATGGCGCCAGGGGCGGCGCGACCAGAATGGGTACCCGCAGGTAGAGTCCCGCCAGCCAGAGCAGCACCGCTACCGGCAGCAGGCGCGCTGGCGGTGGCGGCGTGTCAGCGGTGTGAGGAACCGCCATGTCGGACCGGATCAGTTGTCGCTGGTGTCAGGCAGGTAGGCGCCATCGGCGTCATGGATTTCCTGACCGGTCACCGGCGGGTTAAACGCACAGATCAGGCGCATATCTTCGGTGCCGCCGTAAACAGTGTGCTTGTCGTGGTTGTCCAGCGCGTACAGGGTGCCGTCGGTAATCTCATGCACTTCACCAGTGGCGAGATCCTTGATACGGCCGTTACCGCCGACGCAATACACGGCTTCCAGATGATGCTTGTACCAGAAGGTGTGCTCGGAACCGGCCTTGATGATGGTTTCATGGAACGAAAACCCCATGCCATCCTTTTTCAGCAGCAACCGGCGGCTGGTCCACTCCTTGTCGCTGACTTCGCGTTCCGTGCCAATAATGTCTTGAACTCTAACGATTTTCATGGGTAAACCTCGCGAATGTATGGGTCAAATGGAGGGAGATGATCCGCACAGTATAAACATTAGACCTCTATCGATTTCAACCCGTGCTTTCCCTACGCCACCGGTTATAGCCTTCCAGTGCGTCATGCACGGCGGCGGTGAATTCCTCAGTTTCCCTGTGGTTAAGCCTGCCTTGCTTCCGAAGTCTGACCAGCAGCCGTTGCAGCGTTTTGCGACTGTCGCCTGCCAGCATTTCCAGCCAGTGACTGTCGGAGGGCGGAAGCGCCAGGGGATCACGTCCGGCGTGGTTACGCTGGCTGATGTGCCACCAGTGGTCCACTGCCCGGCCTAACACAATATAGCCGAACTGCAGGTCCTGAACCGGGCCAAAGGTGGCGGTCTGCAGTTCGCCGGCGCCCTTCAGGGTCTTGGGGCTGAGCATACGAACCGCCAGCCGGTCGCCGTAGAAATAACTGCCAGCGGCGCCCAGCAGCCCGCCAATCAGCGCGCCGGCACCCAGGGAATGGCCCAGGGTCAGGGCATCAATCCCAGCCCCGCCAACTGCCCCGGCGCCAAAGCCGGCAGTCGCGAGATACGTCTTACTGACGCCCCAGGCCTGCCGTGTCTCTTCGCTGAACAGGTCATGGTCATGATGCCAGTTCAGGGCGGCCTCCTGGCGGGCAATGCGGTGGTGCTGGTAGAGGGCCTCGATATCTTTTCGCAGTCGCTCTTCGCGGTCCCGCTGAGCTTGGTACCACTTCTTACGCAAGCCGTTCTCCAGGGCGCCATCGCCGTTTGCTGCCAGGTTTTTAGGCAGGGTACTGGACTCCCGGTGGGTTAGCATCTCTGTCAGTGCAGCAGCAATTAACCGGGCTGAGTGCCACTGGCGATCCTGCCGCTGACGGGTGAGAAAACCGGTGGCATCCTGCAGCGGCCGCTCCCAGTCGGGCCGCAACTGGCCAAACGCTTTCAGAAGGCCAAGATGTTGCTCAAACGGAGCACGTACGGCGTCGAAACTCCGCACGATCTGGAAGAACTGGCCCAGCGCGGCCTGCCAACTGGCGGTATGGTCATCGGGACCGATGCGATTGATCAGCGCCAGGCTGGGTTGGCCGGTCCAGCGCAGAATCGTCATCTCCGCTTCCTGCTCGGCGGTATAGGGTATCGAGCCGTCCACCACGTAAATGATGCCAGCGCCCTGGATGATCGGTTCCAGCAGTTCACATTCATCCCGGAAGCGGGGGTTGTCCCGGTGCTGATGGACAAACGCCGCCACTGTCTCCGGCCGGTCCGACGCTGACAGGCTGTGTGCCTGCAGCCACTCCAGTACTCTCCGGGGCCGCTGGAAACCGGGTGTATCCACCAGCGTATACATGGTGCGGCCGTCGACCTGCAATGGATAGGCCTGGCTTTCGCGGGTGGTGCCGGGCTCAAGCGCGATGGCGATACGATCGTTCTGGGACAGGGTGGCCACGACGCTCGACTTGCCCCGGTTGGGATGCCCCACTACCGCAAAGACCGGCGCCTGCGGATCGGCATGCGCTGTCGAACTCTGGTCGCTCACGACGGGACCTCCATGGGTTCGACGGCCGCGACCTGGACACCGTTTCCGATCCGTTCTGCAAACCTCAGCCACTGGCCCAGCTTCTGGTCGTCCGGGCGAAGTATCGGGTCCTGGGCCACCGGAAGCAGAACGATCCTGCGCCCCGGCAGGTAATCCTCCGCTTCTTCGAGGAAATCCGCCAGCTCTGCGGTGGGTGGTTCCCAGCTTCGGGTAACCAGCAGCAGCGGCTCGTCATCCTCAGCACGACGTTCTGACAGCTGCCCGAGGGTATCCCGGTCGGCCTGCAGGGTCTGGTTACCACCGGCCCGGGCCAACGGCAGAGAGGTCGCCGGTAACAGGCCATTCGCTGTGGCGCCAGCCCAGCTGACCATCAGTGAAGTTGTGGGCACCGGTACGGTTACGGCCTGATGGTGGTCCGGCAATTGCCCGCCGTCCGCGGTTTCGGCTCCGGTATCCACCGCCGGTGTTTCCATGCGCCACAACAGCGCCTGATAACCCGGATGACGTTTCAGCGCACGGCGGCTTTTACGTCGCAGATCAATTACCGCGACCCCCAGCAGCAGAAGTCGGGGCAGGATCACCCAGGTAAGCCACGCCATGGCAATAAACGGCCACCAGGCACCCCAGCGGGCGGAATCGATGGCGCCGCCACCGCTGGCCAGGCGGAAAAAACGGGTTTCTTCCACCAGTTGCAGGGAGGGACTTGCAGCCGGTAGCCAGGTGGACCATGGCGCGGATACCCAGCTCACCACCCGATGCCACGCATCTGCCGAGGTATCGAGGGTTGTCGTCCAGCCAAAAGCCAGGTCCTGAATGACCACCGATACCAGCAAAGTGATGAGACCGGTGATACCAAAAGCCAGCCCCGACAGTTGCGCCGTTCTCGCCATCAGTGGACCGAGCAGTGGCTTTAACGGACTGGCAGGAGCCTGGTCTGGCCGACGCCGCAGCAGGGCCCCTGTTACCAGCGCCCAGGGTTGCCAGCCTGCCACCCCCTGAGCCGCGGTGTACAGGGCCAGGAGCAGTTGCAGCAGAATGAAGCTGAGGATAACGGTGACATTGATCTGCTGACCGCCGTCGTAATACAGCAGACCCGACATGGCGATCACACCCATCAGCGCCCCTGCCGCGACAAATCCGGCGGTGACACGACGCCAGAAGCGCAGTTCCGCTAATGCATCGGTGTCAGGCGCCGCGCCGCTTAACGCCTGCAGCTGGGACAGCCAGCGCCTGACGTCCGGCGACCGGCTCTCTGCCGGTTTGTTCAGCCCAAGCCAGTAGCGGCGGTCCCGCCGGTGCAGGAAAGCCGGTGACTGCTGCTGGTCACGCTGGTACTGACGGTCAAAGGCCAGCAGGGTCTCAAGATGGCCGGGCATGAAGTATCCTTTATAGATGACACCGATCAGGCTACGAGAGTGTAACCGATGCCCCACCATTTGATGAATCTGCGCCATGTCCCCGATGATGAGAGAGATGAAATCCGCGCATTGTTCGAGGAACATGAGATCCGCTATTACGAAACCCCGCCCTCCTTCTGGGGTATCAGCATGGGCGGCTTGTGGACTCACGAAGCCAGCGAGGCAGAACGGGCCAGGGCGTTGCTGCAGGACTATCAGACGCACCGTTTGCGGACCGGGCGCCAGGCCTGGAATGACGCCGTACAGCAAGGCATGGGCACCGGCATCTGGCACCAGTTTCTCCGCAAGCCAGTCACAGTGATTGCCGCGTTACTGGCTCTGGTGTTCATCCTTGGTGTTTCGCTGGCGCCGTTTTTGCGGTTGGGTGCCAGCGCAACGGAATCCTCCGATCGATATCCTTCCGCAGTGGCGGAGCTTCAGTTTCGGTTCAAAGTAGGCGAACATCCTGTTGATCAACAGTTGAGCATCCGGTAAACGATGGATGACGTCGGGGAGCAGGCATGACCAGCGGTAACGAGCAGGAGAGTCGGATGAATAAACCAGAACCGGAACAGTCGCCCATCCTCTGGACCCCATCACCAGAGATGCGGGAGCAGTCCCGCATGGGCCAGTTCAAGGCGTCGCTGGAGCAGCAGGGGTACGGCCCGTTCGCCGATTATCATGCGCTGCACCAGTGGTCCATCGATCATCTGGAGACCTTCTGGCAGCAGGTCTGGGATTTCTGCGGGCTGATCTGTGACACGCCGGCGGAACGGGTGCTGGGTACTCGCGACATGCCAGGGGCGAAGTGGTTTCCGGGAATGAAACTGAACTTTGCCGCCAACCTGCTACGCATGGCGGACACCGATCATGGTGATAGTGAAGCGGTTGTGGCCCATTGTGAAACACGCCCGGTTCTGCGGCGGAGCTACCGTCAGCTGAAAGCCGACGTGGGCGCGCTGGAGGCATTCCTGCGGCGAGAGGGTGTCCGTCCAGCGGATCGGGTGGCGGGTATCGTTACCAATGGCTACGAGGCCATTGTCGGTATGCTGGCGGCGACCAGCATGGGCGCGATCTGGAGTTCGGCATCGCCGGACTTTGGCGTGGGCGCGATCCTTGACCGTTTTGGTCAGATAGAGCCCGCGGCACTGATTGCTGTGAATGGTTATGGCTACGGTGGCAAGGTCTTTCGCCGCCAGGCCGAATTTGAAGACCTGGTTGCACAGCTGCCGTCGCTCAAGTGCGTAGTCAGCGTGCCCCAGTTACCGGGCGATAAACCGCTGGTGGGTACGAAAGTTACCACCTGGGATGACGCACTGG
>CAYMQO010000185.1:0-4906 GCA_964392405.1 uncultured Marinobacter sp. | reverse complement strand
ACCCGGCATCCTTGAGAGATAATGCACGCTGATACAGTTCATTGCGGGGCAGCCCCGTCAGCTCTGACACCAGCCTGACGGCCTTTTTTACCGGCAATTCCGGCAATAGCAGCGACAGGGCCCGCTCGGCATCAACGACCTTACCAGCATCTGCCGCAGCTGGCGCACCGGCAACCATGACCACATACTCTCCTTTACCGGCATGGGCATCCGCTTCGACGGCGCGCTCCACCTCCGCAACCGATCCGTGGTACCAGCTTTCAAAGGCCTTGGTGAGCTCCCGTGCCAGCACCACCTCCCGCTCATCCCCGAATACCCGACGAATATCCGCCAGCAGTGCGACCACACGCCGGGGCGACTCGTAGAACACCAGCGTGGCGGGTTCGCGGGATAAAGCTTCCAGCTCCCGGCTCCGGGCCGACGTTTTAGTGGATGGAAAACCGGCGAACAGGAAACGGTCTGTCGGCAGTCCGGCCGCGCTAAGCGCCGCCACCATTGCACAGGCTCCAGGTATCGGCACCACGGGGATACCCCGCTGCCGGGCCAGTCGCACCAGGACATAGCCGGGGTCGGAGATCAGCGGCGTTCCGGCATCAGACACCAGGGCAACGGATTCTCCACCGGCGATACGTTCCAGCAGTGTATCGGCCCGCTCTCTCTCATTATGGTCATGGAGCGGCCACATGGGCTTACTGATGCCCAGGTGCTGCAGCAGACGACCGCTGTGGCGGGTATCCTCCGCGGCCACCAGGTCTACCGAGGACAGAATCTGCTCTGCCCGCCGGGACAGATCGTCCAGATTGCCGATGGGCGTCGCAACAATAAAAAGCGTGCCGGCCCCTTCGGCCCGGGTGTTCGCTGTCTGCAATGGAAAAACCCCACTGTGAACTGTGAAAAGACCGCCAAGCTGGTAAACTTGCTGCGCTGACACCACTTACCAGAGAGATACTATGCCGGCGCCCCGCCGGTACCTCAAGGAGCCCTGCCTGTTATGAGTTGTCACCTGCCTACCCTGCGTCGTCTGGCCCTGTCCTCGGCCCTTGCTGCCCTGCTGGCCACCGGCTGCACTCCCTTGCAAATACAGGACGACGCGGTTCGCAATGCCAGCGATGCTCTGAGCGCTGCCCAGGAACTGTCACCCGGTGAGGAAACCCAGCGTTTCCTGCTGCGCTCTGCCGCCTCTTTCCAGGAACAGGGGTCCCATGAAAACGCGCGCCGGGTACTGCGCTCAGACGCCTTCGAAGAGCCCGCCGAGGGACTTGCGGATCAGCTCCTGTTATTGAGCATGGCCAGCGCAGTGGCGCTGGAAGACCGGGAGTGGGCGACGAAACTTACCGCGGATCTGGAGCCTGCACAATACCAACAGTACCCGCAGGATGTTCAGGCCCGGGCGGTACAGCTGCAGTCCAGGGTTTATGAGCTGGCGGGAGCCCACCTCGATTCGGCACGGCTACTGATGGGTGTTGAGCCTGGGCTACTGGATCTGGACCGCCAGCAACTGAATGACCGTATCTGGCAGGCGCTGAAAAAGACCCCCAATGATCAGCTTGAGCAGGCGACGACCTCGGCAATCGGTTTTGAAAGCCAGGGCTGGTATGAGCTGGCATCTACCCTGAGACAACCCGGCCTCACCTTTGAGGAACAGGGCCGCGCGGTACGTAACTGGCGGTTCCACTGGAGTGGCCACCCGGGCACGGAAGCGCTGCCCGGCGAACTGACCATCATGACACAGGTACTGGAGAGCCGCCCCGAAAGGATCACTCTGGCCCTGCCCCTTTCCGGACCTCTCTCTGCCGCGGGCAATATGGTCCGGGAAGGCTTTCTCGCCGCCTACTATGCCGACGCCGTACAAAACCGGGAAGCTGCCCTGTCACCACCGAGCTCGCGGGATCGCAGTCGTCCGGCACCGCCTGATGACCGCAATGGCCAACCGGAAAATAGCACTCAGCTCCCACAGGACGCTGAACAGCCCCATGAAATTACCCTGTCCATCGTTGACACCAACGGCCGCACGATGGACGAGCTGATGCCTGAGCTGCTGGCCAATAACCCGGACCTGATTGTGGGGCCACTGTCAAAGGATGAAGTGGCGGCGCTGGCGCAGAAGCCCTCTCTGCCGGTGCCTGTGCTGGCCCTGAACTATGCACCGGAGCGGAACCAGCCCCAGCCAGCTCGCCTGTTCCAGTTCGGCCTTTCCGTCGAGGATGAAGCGCGGCAGATTGCCGAGCGTATCCGCGAGGAAGGACTGAACAGTGCACTTGTACTGATCCCGAGAGGTGATTGGGGAGACCGTATTGCCCAGGCTCTGGAACGTCGCATGAACGAGCTGGGCGGCGTTATCCTGGATACAGACCGCTATTCCGAAGATGACAATCTCCGGAATGTTACTGCTGAACTGCTGGGCATCAACGTCAGCCGCGAGCGCGCTATCGAACTGGAGCGCACCATGGGCGTCAATATAGAGTTCGAGGCCCGCCGCCGGCAGGATGCTGACGCCATCATCATGGTGGCTGAGCCGTTCATCGCCCGCCAGTTCAAGCCCCTGTTTGCCTACTACTACGCCGGCGACGTGCCGGTGTTTTCTCCGTCGATCATCTACGGTGGCCGCCCTGATCCGGCCCGGGACCGTGACGTGAACGGCGTCTTTTTTACCGACCTGCCATGGATCCTTGATCACGAGCCGGAATTCCGTCAGAAAGCTTACGAGGAATTCGATAACCTCGACGGTCCGCTGGGACGACTGTTCGCCATGGGCGCGGATGCCTGGACCCTGAGCACGCGGTTGCCGCTGATGCAGCAGGTTCCGGATACCCGGGTTGAAGGCCATACCGGCGAACTCTGGCTCGACCAGTACAATCGCATACACCGCACCCAGATGTGGGGCGTGTTCCAGGATGGCGTGCCAACCGTGGTCGCCGGCACGTCGGCCAAAGAGGAAGTTATCGAGCCCATTGAGAGCGAGCGTTTCGACAACTGATATGAGCGCCAGGGAAGGCCCTCCTGCGACACGGCAGGGAAATAACAGTCGGAAGGCCCAGGGCAACCGCGCCGAAGGTGTGGCTGCACGCTATCTGCAGAGCAAGGGGGTCAGGATTCTCGCTCAGAACGTCTATAACCGGGGCGGCGAAATCGACCTGGTGGGCTATGACGATGACACTCTGGTATTCTTCGAAGTGCGCTATCGCAAACGCGAGGCACTGGCGGATGGTGCAGAATCCGTAGGCTGGAGAAAACAGCAGAAGCTGCTGCGCGCCGTTTCTTTCTACCTCCACAGACATGGCCTCTGGGACCACCTCAGCCGCATCGATGTCGTTGCCATCGCGCCGGGAACGACCCACCAATATCGTATTCGTTGGATCAAGAACGCAATTCAGGCGGAGCCATGAGCAGTAGTGAAGACAATATCAGCCACTGGTTCGCCAGCCACATGGAGCACACTGCCATGGCGGGCAGTCACGCTGCCCCGCTGATACCCGCCGCCGCAGACCTGATCGTCCAGACTCTGTTGAGCGATGGCAAAGTGATGACCTGCGCCAACGGCAGCGCCAACACCCTCGCGCAGTATTTCTGCACCAGCCTGCTGGGTCGCCTTGAGCAGGATCGCCCCGGCCTGCCGGCGGTGAACCTCGGCGCCGACGCCACCACCTATTCTGCCATCTGCCGGGACAACCGCTTTAACGAAACCTTCGCCCGTCAGGTAACAGCGCTCGGCAAGCCGGGCGACTCCCTGCTGGTGTTCGTGGATGACGGGCACAAGGCCAATCTGATTCAGGCTATCCAGGCGGCCCACGACCGGGAAATCAACGTGATTGTACTTAGCGCAAGGGAGAAAACGGATATCAGTGCGTTGCTGCAAGCCCAAGACCTGGAGATCACACTCAATGATCTTGACCCGGTCTCGGCAACGCCCATCATGATGCTGATTACCAGCATACTGTGCCGGCTTGTGGAAGAGAACCTGTTTGGGGGCTAAGAACAGCAAGCCCCCGGGAAATGCCTACCGAACAGCCTTACTTAACAACCTTCAGGCTCGGTCTGCCGCTGGGACGCTCGGTTCCGGGACGACCCTGACGCGAGGATTCGGTTGCGCGACCGGGACCCTCGGGGTCCGGTGACCCCGGCTCACTACCGAACACCATACCTTCACCATTTTCCCGGGCATAAATCGCCATGACGGCCTGCAGCGGGATGTAAACCTGCATGGGCACGCCGCCGAAGCGGGCGCTGAACTCCAGAGCGGAATCGCCAATAATCAGCGCCTTGACGGCGGAGGGGCTGATGTTGAGCACTATCTGGCCGTTTGCAATATGATCCGAAGGTACCTGAACCCCCTGGATACTGGCGTCGACCACGATATGAGGCGTGCAATGATTGTCCAGGATCCAGTCGTTAAACGCCCTGACCAGGTAAGGCCGGCTGGAGGTCATTGTCACCTTGTGCTCAGACACATTACTCTCCCGAGATAAGCGGGTGCCGCCTGGCGACGCCCGGTTGAGCTTCCGTTAGCTGCGGATATCTTCTTCAAGATCCGAAAGGCTGGCTTTGAAGCCTTCCCGGCTGAAGATGCTTTCCATGTATTTTTCGATGGGCTTGCCCTGCTTGGCGTCCAGCTCAACACCGAGGGCCGGTAAACGCCAGAGGATGGGCGCAATGCAGCAGTCCACAATGGTGAACTCCTCAGACAGGAAGAACGGCATCTCCGCGAAGACCGGCGCCGTCGCCTGCAGACTCTCACGCAACTCCTTACGGGCTGCATCTGAGCTTTTTGCAGAAGGCTCTGCCAGAATCTGGTCCACCAGGCGGCACCAGTCTTTCTGGATGCGGTGAATCATCAGACGACTGTTTGCCCGGGCGACCGGGTAAACCGGCAGCAGTGGCGGATGGGGGAATCGCTCATCAAGATATT
>CAYMQO010000184.1:0-4924 GCA_964392405.1 uncultured Marinobacter sp. | reverse complement strand
CTGAGCCTCAACCGCCGGTCATGTTCATAAAGCGCAGAATCTGCACATCACCGTTCAGATCGAAGTGATGTTTCTCGGGCTTCAGGTCCATGGCGTCGATAATCGTCTTGCGCAGTTTGTCGTCGCTGACCGGGTTCCCCCTCAGGATGCGCCGCAAATCAACGGAATGTTCGTTGCCCAGGCACAGCAGCAACCGGCCTTCGACAGTGACGCGAACCCGGTTGCAGGTGGCGCAGAAGTTATGGGAATGGGGTGAGATAAAGCCGACCCGGGTGTTGCTGCCAGGTATGCGGTAGTAGCGGGCAGGCCCACCGGTATCGACCGTCGTCGGTATCAGTTCGTGGTGTTGCCGGATAATGCTGCGGACTTCATCACTGCTGCAGAATGCCTCGCCCCGGTCGTGTTCGGTGATTTCCCCCAGGGGCATTTCCTCAATGAAAGTGATATCAACGCCTTTGCGTCGGGCGAAGTCCACCAGGGCGGGCACTTCCTCGTCGTTGCGGCCCCTGAGTACCACTGTATTGAGCTTGATGCGCCGGAAGCCCGCTGCACGGGCGGCCTCAATGCCGTCCAGCACCCGTGACAGGCGTCCGGTACGGGTAATGCGCCGGAACTTGTCCTGGTCGAGTGAGTCGAGGCTGATGTTCAGGCGGTGCAGCCCGGCCCGACGGAGGTCTTCGGCCATGGTGGGCAGCTGGCTGCCATTGGTGGTCATGGCGAAGTCCCGCAGGCCGTAGTGGCCGATTTCCTTCACCAGTTCCAGAATGTCCTTGCGGACCAGGGGCTCGCCTCCGGTCAGGCGGATTTTCTCCGTGCCCAGCTCGGCGAACGTACGGGCGATCCGTGCGATTTCCTCAAGGGTCAATACCTGCTGACGAGGCAGGAAGGTCATGTCCTCCGCCATGCAGTATACACAACGGAAATCACACCGGTCGGTGACGGACAGCCGCACGTAATTCACCGTGCGGCCGAAGCGGTCAGTCAACCTGGATTCAGGCATGTCAGATTTCCTGTTCTACTGAGTGGAAGCCTGCCATGAGTATGGCAAATCTGCCGGGTGAAACCGATACCCCGGCAGGAGTATGTCTTTATCCAGTATAGCGGCCATCCCTGGCCCTGCTCTTGACTTAAGCCTTCATTTCCGCCGATTCCGTGGAATCGCCGGTTTCCACCGGTGCCAGCGAGAGCGTTGGGAAAAACACGCCCTTGACGATCTGCCAGGTTACGGCCAGCGCACCGACGATAAAGACGACATCACCAACGGTTCTGAACCAGCGCAGGAACTGCAGAATGTCGGTCTGCATGAACGCTTCGCTGCGGGCGTACCACAGGCCTTCACTGGCACTGGCGACGAACTGGATCAGGCCCACCGGCAGCAGGCTGGTGAACAGCATCAGCACCAGGCCAATGTTCAGCCACCAGAATCCGACTTTCATCAGGCGCTCGTCAAACACGATTTGCGGCCGGATATAGCGCAGGATCATCAGGCAGAAACCCAGGGCCAGGAAGCCATAGACCCCGAACAGCGCCGCATGGGCATGGGTGGGCGTCGTGTTCAGGCCCTGGATGTAGTAGAGCGCGATGGGCGGGTTGATCATAAAGCCCAGCACACCCGCGCCCAGCATGTTCCAGAAGGCGACTGCCACGAAGAAGATCAGCGGCCAGCGCACGTTTTCCATCCACGGGGCGCGGTTCTTCAGGCGCCAGTTCTCCCAGGCCTCATAACCCAGCACCACCAGCGGGACCACTTCCAGGGCACTGAACGTCGCGCCTACCGCCATTACCGGTGTGGTGGTGCCCGAGAAGTACAGGTGGTGGAAGGTGCCGGGCACGCCGCCCAGCATGAACAGGCTGGCCGAGGCAAGGGACGCCGAGGTTGCGATGGTGCGGGAGACCAGGCCCATGCTGCAGAAGATAAAGGCCAGAGCGGTAGTGGCAAACACTTCAAAGAAGCCTTCCACCCACAGGTGGACAATCCACCAGCGCCAGTACTCCATGATGGAGATATGCGTGCGCTCGCCATAGAAGAAACCGGCGCCGTAGAACAGCCCGATGGCGATAACCGAGGCGGTCAGCAGGGCCAGCAGGTGCTTGTCACCTGGCTGACGCAGGGCCGGCACGATACCGCGCAGCATGAGTACCAGCCAGAAGGCGATGCCGAGGAATTTGCCGATCTGCCAGAGCCGTCCCAGGTCGACGTACTCATAGCCTTGGTGGCCCAGCCAGAAGTTCAGGTGTTCAGGCATGATCTGGGCGATGGCCAGGTAGTTACCGATAAAGGAGCCAGCGACAACCACGACCAGAGCCCAGAAGAGCACGTCGACGCCCAGTTTCTGGAATTTCGGATCCTTTCCGCCGTTAATGATCGGGGCCAGGAACAGTCCGGCGGCGAGAAAGCCCGTCGCGATCCAGAACAGTGCCGACTGAATGTGCCAGGTGCGTACCAGCGAGTAGGGGAACCACTCGGAAACGTTGATGCCGTAGAAGCTCTGGCCTTCAACGGTGTAGTGCGCGGTAAAGCCGCCGAGCATGACCTGAAAGGTAAACAGGCCCACTACCAGCAGCAGGTACTTACCCAGGGCCAGTTGTGACGGTGTCAGTGCAAAGGTGGTGAGGGGATCCTTCACCGGGGCGGCGGGTTCGTCTTCTTCGTGCTTGCGCAGGAATGCCCACGCCCAGACCAGACCGCCGATGCCGGCGATCAGCAGAATAACGCTGATCAGGGACCAGAACACGTTCTCGGCGGTGGGTACGTTGTCGATCAGTGGCTCATGGGGCCAGTTATTGGTATAGGTTGCCTTGCCCCCCGGCCGTTCGGTAGCGGCCGCCCAGGCGGTCCAGAAGAAGAACTCGGTCATCCGCGCCCGGCGCTCCGCACTGGGAAGGGTATTTTCCTTCATGGCGTAGTTTGCCCGGGTGGGCTGCAGGCCAGGGTCATCGCTGAACAGGCGGTCATAATAGGCCGCGGTTTCCGCGATAGCCCGCACCCGACGGTCTCCCAGCACCAGTTCGCCGGTATCCGCGTTAAAGCTGTTGGTGCGGTAGGCCTGCTTCAGATCATACTCGAGTGCATTCTGTTGCTGGCCGGTCAGTTCATGCCAGTTCTGGCCGTACTCTTCTTCGGCAGCAAGATGCAGCCAGGCAACCAGCTCCCGGTGCAGCCAGTCGGCGGTCCAGTCCGGCGCCTGATAGGCGCCATGGCCCCAGATGGAGCCCAGTTGCATCCCGCCGACGGACTGCCAGGCTGTCTGTCCGTCCAGGATGGAGTCTTCCGTCATCAGAACGTCGCCATCCGTGGTGACGACGCGGTCCGGAATGGGAGGCGCGTCGCGGTATACCTCCACGCCAAAGTAGCCCAGCAGGGCGAAGGTCACTGCCAGTACGGCAATCAGGATGTACCAGAGTCGGCGGTATTGAGCCATGTATCCTCTCCAAGTGTTTCCCCAGGCGGGTCTGAAGGTCTCTGAATGGGTTGATAAGTTGCAGCGTCTCGGGGTTGGCCGGGGCCGTCTGAAACGCCTGAAAGAAGTATGCGGCAAGAATCTTAAAGATGTAAACAAAATACATCGATAAATGTGAGGTAGAGAGATCTACCCAGAAAGGGGTATGCAGCAGCTGATACAGATCATGAGCGATGAGGTTGCATCTTGAGCTTCGCCATGCTTTATTACATGCATTCATTTTACTTGTTAAGGAGCGCGCATGTCAGATCCTCTGTTCCTGGAGCGTTTGTTAAGGTATGCCAATTCGGTTTTGCTGTTCAGCGTGATCGCGGTCGTGGTAACGGTTCTGATGGCCTACCCGCTGGCGGAGCTGTTGCCGATGCCGGCCCAGATTGGCGCTCATATCGCGACGCTGCTGTTTGCGACTACCCTGAAGTTGTCCTACGTGACGCGTCTGGTGTCGCTCTACCATCTGGGCAGACCGGTCCACTGATTTCCGGTAAACTGGCGGTTTTAACAGCAGAACGGTCAGCGTCCGCTGTCACGAAAGTAGGTATAGATGAACCTTTCGAAAAACTGACGGTCCAGTTGACAGGCGCCCGGGGAGAAGTGAGAGGGGAGCTGCGGAGATGACACTTATGGGCAAAGCTGGCTACCGGTGGCTTGCGTATATCAGCCTCAGCCTTGGCGTTGCCGGGGTGGTGTTGCCGTTGCTGCCCACCACGCCGTTTGTTCTGCTGGCGGCCTGGAGTGCAAGCCGCGGGTCGCCGGCGTTTGAACGCTGGCTCCATGACCATCAACGGTTCGGGCCCATGATTTCGGACTGGCATGAGCGTCAGGCGGTACCGCGATCGGCAAAATTTCTGGCGGCCGCGTTGATGGCTTCCAGCTGGGCGCTGTTGTGGTGGTGGCAGATGTCGCCGGTGGTGCTGGTGATTACCGGTGTATTTTTTTCCGGCCTGGTTCTGTTTCTGTTCACCCGGCCGAACGCATAGATTTCAGGGTTCAGTCCCTGTGGATTGAGGGTTCAGGAGTCCCAGATGCACATTACCCGTTACACGGACTACTCCCTGCGCGTGCTGATTTATCTGGCCATGCAACGGGACCGGCTGTCGACCATCCAGGAGATTGCCGACAGCTATCAGATTTCCCGCAACCACCTGATGAAGGTAGTGCACCAGCTCAACAAGAAGGGCTATATCGAAACCGTGCGGGGCAAGAGTGGTGGCATGCGGCTGCACCGGGAGCCCGATACCATCAATATCGGCGTGCTGGTCAGGGAAACCGAGCAGGATATGAATCTGGTGGACTGCTTTGCCTCAGGTGGCAACTGCAAAATCTCGCCGGTGTGTGGTCTGAAAGGGGCGTTTGCCCATGCACTACAGGCCTTTCTGGACACACTGGATGGGTACACGCTGGAGGATATCCTGCCAGACCGTCACCGGCCCCAGCTATTACGATTACTGCAGATCGCCTGATCC
>CAYMQO010000183.1:1959-4935 GCA_964392405.1 uncultured Marinobacter sp. | reverse complement strand
AACTGCTCAAGCTGGGACAGGGCCTGCCGAACCAGATCTGCGGCGCAGGTTTCGTCTTCGGAACACAGCATGGCTGCCCGATGGCTGGCCTGCCGAACCGTTTCGGCATGGCTGAGCTGCTCCTGTTCCTGTTCCAGCCGGACCTGTTCGCCTTCTTCCAGCGCCAGCCGGTCCAGTTCTTCCACCTGATATCGCAGCAACTGCAGGCGGGCCTCGGTCTCGTCGGCATTCTGCTGGCGGCTGAGCAGCCGTTCCCGTGCCTGATGCCACTGTTTCCAGGCGAGGCGGGTTTTGATGGCAAGGTCCTCTGCACCGGAAAACTCGTCCAGCAGCCGGCGGTGGGTATCTTTCTTCATCAGGGACTGGTGCTGATGCTGACTGTGGATGTCCATCAGTGTTGCGCCCAGTTCCTTCAGCTGACTCAGGGGGCAGGGCTGGCCATTAATATAAGCCCTGGAACGACCGTCGCGACTGATTACCCGCCGCAGAATGCAATCGTTACCATCATCCAGATCCTGCTGCTCCAGCCACTCCCGGGCTTCGGTAATACGGCTGATATCAAACGTTGCCGTGATGTCGGCCCGTTTGGCGCCGTGGCGTACCGCGCTGGCATCGCCGCGGCCACCCATGGCCAGCCCAAGTGCGTCCAGCACGATCGACTTGCCGGCCCCGGTCTCGCCGGTAAGGGCAGTCATGCCTTTCTGGAATTGCAGCTCCACCCTTTCTGCGATGGCGTAGTTGGAAACCGTAAGTTGCGTCAGCATGCGGTGTCTCCCTGAGTCCCAAACACTGTTGTCTTATACAGTAGCTGTGAATATATACAGCAAAAAGCCTGTATGCAAACCCAGTAGTGTAATTTCTGTGAAACAGGAACGGTTGAAAGCGATTGTTTGAGCCCCATATCCGTTGCAAGTTTTCACCGTCAACCAAATTTGATCTCAACGGAGGCGTAGCGTACCGCGCCTCAGACACAAGCGGGAGTAGCTGATGAGCGCTGACGAGAATCGCAACGAAAACGTCGACGAAGAACTGAAGGCAGAAGAGCGCGCCGGTGAGCCGGTAGCCGAGCAGCAGGAAGGGGAGACCCCTGATCCGGAAACCGATGCGGAGTCCGCAGACAGCCGCATTCAGGAGTTGCAGGATCAGATGCTGCGACTGCAGGCCGAGATGCAGAACGTGCGTCGCCGTGCCGAGATAGACGTGGAGAAAGCACACAAGTTTGCCCTTGAGAAGTTCGTCAGGGAACTGCTGCCAGTGGTAGACAGCCTTGAGAAAGCGGTAGAGAGCACAGAAAACCGTCAGGGCAGTGACGAAGTGGTTGCATCGATCCGCGAAGGCGTAGAGATGACGCTGGATCTGTTCCTTAACTGCCTGGGCAAATTCAAGGTGCAGCAGGTCAATCCGGTGGGTGAGCCGTTTGATCCCCAGTTGCACGAAGCCATGTCCATGGTGCCAGCACCGGATGCGGAGCCGAACTCTGTGGTGTCCGTCGTTCAGAAGGGCTACACCCTGAATGAGCGGCTGGTTCGTCCGGCGATGGTAGTGGTTGCCAGAGCCAGTGATGCGCCAAAAATTGATGAGCAGGCTTGAAAAGCCGCCTTCGGCGCCAAATATAGGCAGGTAACAGTCAACAGGCCGGCTTAGCGCTGGCAATGAATCAGAGCAACCCGGATTCCACAGCATTCGGACTGAACAGCTAACTGGAGTAACTACATGAGTAAAATTATCGGTATCGACCTGGGTACGACCAACTCCTGTGTCGCCATCATGGATGGTGACAAGGTCAAGGTGATTGAGAACGCCGAAGGCGATCGCACCACGCCCTCCATCATTGCCTATACCGACGATGGCGAAACCCTGGTAGGTCAGTCGGCCAAGCGCCAGGCGGTCACCAACCCGAACAACACTCTTTATGCCATCAAGCGTCTGATTGGCCGTCGTTTTGAAGACGACGTGGTGCAGAAAGACATCAAGATGGTGCCCTATAAAATCGCCAAGGCTGACAATGGCGACGCCTGGGTTGAAGTAAAGGGCGAGAAAATGGCGCCGCCGCAGGTGTCTGCGGAAGTGCTCAAGAAGATGAAAAAGACCGCTGAGGACTACCTGGGTGAAAAAGTAACCCAGGCGGTAATCACTGTGCCGGCCTACTTCAACGACAGTCAGCGTCAGGCAACGAAAGACGCCGGACGGATTGCCGGGCTGGAAGTAAAGCGGATCATTAACGAGCCGACTGCTGCGGCCCTGGCTTATGGCATGGACAAGCAGACTGGCGACCGTACCGTGGCGGTTTATGACCTGGGTGGTGGTACCTTTGACCTGTCCATTATCGAAATTGCCGATGTAGACGGCGAACACCAGTTCGAAGTACTGGCAACCAACGGTGACACTTTCCTGGGTGGTGAGGACTTTGACCTCAAGATCATGGAATACCTGGCGGATCAGTTCAAAAAGGACAGCGGCATCGACCTGCGGGGCGACTCTCTGGCGATGCAGCGTCTGAAGGAGGCCGCCGAGAAGGCCAAAATTGAGCTGTCCAGCAGCCAGCAGACCGACGTCAACCTGCCGTACATCACCGCAGATCAGTCCGGTCCCAAGCACATGAACGTCAAACTGACCCGTGCGAAGCTGGAATCCCTGGTGGAAGATCTGGTGGAGCGCAGCCTGGAGCCCTGTCGAGTGGCCCTGAAGGACGCCGGCCTGTCCGCGAGCGAAGTGGATGAGGTAATCCTCGTAGGCGGCCAGACCCGTATGCCGCTGGTACAGGAGAAGGTCAAAAACTTCTTCGGTAAGGAAGCCCGTAAGGATGTGAACCCGGACGAGGCCGTTGCCATTGGCGCTGCTATCCAGGGTGCTGTATTGTCTGGCGACGTGAAAGACGTTCTGCTGCTGGACGTAACGCCGCTGACCCTGGGTATCGAAACCATGGGTGGCGTTGCGACCCCGTTGATCGAGAAGAACACGACGATTCCGACCAAG
>CAYMQO010000183.1:0-1948 GCA_964392405.1 uncultured Marinobacter sp. | reverse complement strand
TCTCTACAGCGGAAGATAACCAGACCGCGGTCACCATTCACGTTGTTCAGGGTGAGCGCAAGCAGGCAGCCCAGAACAAGTCCCTTGGCCGCTTCGACCTGGCTGATATTCCGCCGGCGCCCCGTGGTGTGCCGCAGATTGAGGTGACGTTTGATATCGACGCCAACGGTATCCTCAACGTATCGGCAAAAGACAAGGCGACTGGCAAAGAGCAGTCCATTGTCATCAAGGCCTCTTCCGGCCTGAGCGATGACGAAATCGAGAAGATGGTCAGCGACGCCGAGGCCAATGCCGAAGAAGATCGCAAGTTCGAGGAGCTGGTGCAGGCTCGTAACCAGGGCGACGCCATGGTCCATACCGTGCGCAAGACCCTGACCGACGCCGGCGACAAGGTCACCGACAGCGAGAAAGAAACGATCGAAGCCGCCATCAAGGAGCTTGAAGAAGCCCTGGAAGGTTCTGACAAGGATGACATCGAGGCCAAGACCCGCAAGCTGACCGAAGTGTCCGGCGAGCTGGCCCAGAAGATGTACGCCGATCAGAGCGACCAGGCCCAGCAGGCCGGTGGCGAAGAGCAGGGCAGTAGCGCAGACGATGCGGTAGATGCCGAGTTCGAAGAAGTTAAAGACGAAGACAAGCGCTAAATCGCGCCGTTAGCAAGCGAACAACGCGGGAGCGTAAGCTCCCGCGTTTTCTGCCTTTCAGAGCAGCGGGTCCCGTCGAGGCGGGACCGGTTTTTCAGTAAGCACCGACAGGTTTTAACAGGGTTTTTCCAGCATGGCCAAACGCGACTACTACGACGTTCTCGGCGTTACCCGGGATACGGACGAGAAGGAGATCAAGCGAGCCTATCGCAAGCTCGCCATGAAGTACCATCCAGACCGTAACCCGGACGACGCAGACGCCGAAGCGAAGTTCAAGGAGGCCACCGAAGCCTACGACGTGCTGATGGACCCCAACAAGCGGGCCGCCTATGACCAGTTCGGGCATGCCGGTGTCGACGGCCAGGCCGGTGGCTTTGGCGGTGGCGGTGCGAGCTTTTCCGATATTTTTGGCGATGTGTTCGGCGATATCTTCGGTGGCGGCGGTCGCGGCCGCTCGAACCGTGGCGCGGACCTTCGTTATACCCTGGAGCTGGACCTGGAAGAGGCCGTTCACGGTACCACTGTAAAAATCCGCGTTCCGGGCCATGTGGAATGCGACCTCTGTGACGGCAGTGGTGCTGAAAAAGGCTCCCGCCCGGAGACCTGTGGCACCTGTAAGGGTATGGGTCAGGTTCGCATGCAGCAGGGCTTCTTTACTGTCCAGCAGGCTTGTCCCACCTGCCGGGGAAGTGGCCAGATCATCAAGAATCCCTGTAAAAAGTGTCAGGGTGCGGGTCGGCTTCAGGAAGAAAAGACACTGTCGGTCAAGGTTCCGCCCGGGGTGGATACCGGCGACCGCATCCGGCTCTCTGGTGAGGGCGAAATGGGGATCGACGGAGGTCCGTCCGGCGACCTGTACGTACAGATTTCCGTGCGCGAACACTCCATTTTCACTCGGGATGGCCGCAACCTCTATTGTGAGGTGCCCATCAGCATCGTTGACGCCGCACTTGGAGGCGAGCTTGAAGTGCCGACTCTGGATGGCCGCGTCAAACTGAAAATTCCGGAAGAAACCCAGACCGGCAAACTGTTCCGCCTACGTAACAAGGGCGTCGCGCCGGTACGGGGTGGCCCTGCGGGTGACCTGCTGTGCCGGGTGATTGTGGAGACACCGGTCAACCTGACCCGTAAGCAGAAAGATTTGCTGGAGCAGTTCCAGGAAACCCTGGATGGCAACAACGGCAACAATCACGCGCCCCGCAAGACCTCCTGGTTTGAGGGTGTGAAAAGTTTCTTTGATGAAATGAAATTCTGAGGTCCGCCATGACACGGATAGCAGTGACCGGCGCCGCAGGGCGCATGGG
>CAYMQO010000182.1:0-4968 GCA_964392405.1 uncultured Marinobacter sp. | reverse complement strand
ATCGCGACGGCGTAGGTGCCCAGGTAGGTTTCGAGTGCGATGGCGAGAGATGCGAGGTCGCTGGCGTAGTCTTCATAATCTTCGGCGACGCCGCTCTTGCGTATGTCTTGAATGTCTTCCATTAACGCTGCCATGCGAGCCTTGGTGCGCTCGTGGGCTGGCAGGGTTTCAGTCAGCAGGATGTGGACCTTTTCATCGGTCATGGTGGCCAGCATGGCCTTGCCCACGGAGGTGGTGTGAAACGGGACGTGCATCACGCCCATGGTGGGAACTACCCGCAGCGTTTGCTCTGCAATGATTCTATCGATCACCAGTACCTGACTGTTTTCAATGCCACAGAAAACCACGGTTTCGTTGACGTCGAGACAGAGTTTTTCCAGCAGGGGGCGAACGATCGTAATGGCGTCGATGCGGGTGTGGTAAATCAACCGGCCGAGCTCCGGGCCCAGTCGGTAGCCTCCCTGCTGGCTGGCCATCTCTACCAGGCCCTCGGTTTCCAGCGCGCCGATGATGCGCTGAATGGTCGACCGGGGTAAATCCAGTGCGCGGGCCATCTCTGCCAGACTACGGCCATCGGGATGATCCCCCAGTTCCCGCAGAATTGCGGCAGCGCGGGCGATAACCTGTATGCCAGGCTGGCGTCCGGGTGGTTCATCTTGCGGAGTGGCAGTCATGAAGCGAGCTCTTCCCTGTAAGACCAGCGAAATATTAGGTAGTAGAGGCCAGGCCAAGTCAAGCGCAGCCTGTCGTCCTATCGCACAGTACAATCCGAGGGTTTTTTGATGTATCGCAATGCGGTTATAATACCGCAGTTCAATACACCATCTGCACGGGGACCTCACGCGTGAAACCAAACTACTCATTCTCCAGTTCCGGTACGCTGGCAGCGTTAATGGCCACCATGCTGGTATTGGCCGGTTGCAGCGAACAGGCCGTTCAGCAGGAGGCTCCTCCTGTACCGCAGGTGGGTGTCTATGAAATTGTCTCTGAGCCGCTGGCGCTGACGGCAGTGCTCCCCGGGCGCACCCGGGCCTGGCGGACCGCTGAGGTACGGCCGCAGGTCAACGGCATCATCGAAGAGCGCACCTTCACCGAAGGCAGTGTGGTGGAAGAAGGTCAGGTGCTCTACCGCATTGATGACGCCACCTATCAGGCTGCGCTTGCCCGTGCCAATGCCAACCTGGTGAATGCCCGGAGCCTGGCTGATCGCTACAAGAATCTGGTGGGGCGCAGCGCCATCAGTCAGCAGCAATATGACGATGCGCTGGCGGCACTGCGCAGTGCCGAGGCGGAATATGAGGCTTCCCGCATCAACCTGGATTACACCAATATCACTGCGCCCATTACTGGCAAGATCAGCCGTTCCCAGGTGAGCGAGGGCGCCCTGGTGACCAACGGCCAGATGCAGGCCATGGCCACCATTACCCAGCTTGATCCGATCTACGTGGATATTGTGCAGCCGGTTACCCGTCTGCTTGACCTGCGCAATGCCATCGATGCCGGGCTGATTCAGGCCGACATGAATCAGGAAGTCGAAGTGTCACTGGTGCTGGAAAATGGCGACCAGTACACGCACAAGGGCGTGCTGAAATTCTCCGAAGTGGTTGTGGATGAGGGCACGGGCTCGGTAACGCTGCGGGCAGAGTTCCCGAATCCGGACAGCACCCTGTTACCCGGCATGTTTGTACGTGCCCTGGTAGAGGAAGGCACCCGTCCTGACGCCATTCTTGTCCCCCAGCAGGCAGTCAGCCGGGACACCCGCGGCGTGCCCATGGTGTGGGTAGTAGCGGACGATGGCTCGGTTGAGCATCGGGCCATCCGGACCGGTCAGACGGTCGGTAATACCTGGCTGGTCAACGACGGCCTGGAGCCGGGCGAACGTGTCGTTACGGAAGGACTCCAGAAGATGGCCCCGGGCATTACGGTGGAAGCCGGGCCGGCCAGCAACGTTGAAATCCGCAAGGATTTCACTTCCCAGGCCAGGTAAGGAGTCCGTCGAATGCCCCGCTTTTTTATTGATCGGCCCATTTTTGCCTGGGTCATCTCGCTGCTGCTGATGCTTGGCGGTGCGCTTGCCGTCACAAAGCTGCCCGTAAACCAGTTTCCCGATGTGGCCCCGCCGGCCATCGCGCTCACCGTTAACTATCCCGGCGCGTCTGCCCAGACCGTGCAGGACACGGTTGTGCAGGTTATTGAGCAGCAGATGAACGGGCTGGACGGGCTGCGCTATATCTCCTCCGAAAGTAACTCGGACGGCAGCATGGTCATTATTGTCACCTTCGAGCAGGGCACAGACCCGGATATTGCCCAGGTGCAGGTGCAGAACAAGCTGCAGCAGGCCACGCCATTGCTGCCGGAAGAAGTCCAGCGGCAGGGGGTGCGGGTATCGAAGTACCAGGTCAACTTCTTCATGGTGTTCTCCATCGCCAGTATGAATGGCGAATACACCCAGGGAGACCTGGCGGACTATATCGTGTCCAACGTTCAGGATCCGGTTGCCCGTACCCAGGGTGTCGGTGACTTCTTTCTGTTTGGCTCCCAGTACGCCATGCGGATCTGGCTGGATCCGGAAAAACTCAACAGTTACCAGCTGACGCCACAGGATGTGATTAATGCGATCCGGGCCCAGAACGTGCAGGTGTCCGCCGGCCGGCTGGGTGGCCTGCCGACAGCAGAGGGGGTGCAGCTGCAGGCCACGGTGATCGGCAAGCAGCGGATGAAAACCACGGAAGAGTTCGAGAATATCCTGCTCAAGGTCGGGTCTGATGGCTCCCAGGTGCGTCTCTCCCACGTGGCCGAGGTCAATCTCGGTAACGAAAACTATGCCATTACGGGCAAGTACAACGGCGCCCCGGCAGCGGGTATGGCCCTTCGGCTGGCCAGTGGCGCCAACCAGCTGGACACTGCCAAACGGGTAAAGGAAACCCTCGCTGAGCTTGAGCGCTTCCTGCCCGAAGGCATGGAGCTGGTGTTTCCCTATGACACCACGCCGGTGGTATCCGCCTCCATCGAAACCGTGGCCATGACACTGCTTGAGGCGGTGGTGCTGGTGTTCCTGGTGATGTTCCTGTTCCTGCAGAGCTGGCGGGCGACGATCATTCCGACGCTGGCGGTGCCCGTGGTGCTGATGGCGACCTTCGGGGTGCTTTACGCCTTTGGCTTCACCATCAACGTTATGACCATGTTTGCCATGGTGCTGGCCATCGGGCTACTGGTGGACGATGCCATTGTGGTGGTGGAAAACGTCGAACGACTTATGGAGGAGGAAGGGCTATCGCCCAAGGAAGCCGCCAAGAAGTCCATGGATCAGATTTCCGGTGCGCTTTTGGGTATCGGGCTGGTGATCTCGGCGGTATTCCTGCCCATGGCGTTCTTCGGCGGTTCCACCGGGGTTATCTACCGGCAGTTCTCCATCACCATTATCTCGGCGATGAGCTTCTCGGTGCTGGTGGCGTTTATCTTTACCCCGGCGCTGTGTGCCACCATGCTCAAGCCGGGCGACCAGCACACCAAAAAGGGGTTCTTTGGCTGGTTCAACCGGACCTTTAACCGCAATGCCGACCGTTACAAGTCCGGCGTCAGTTACATGATCAAGCGCAAGTTCCGCTTTATGGGGGTGTATCTGCTGCTGGTGGTGGGTGTGGCGTTTCTGTTCAAGGGGCTGCCCACGGCGTTCCTGCCGGATGAAGACCAGGGCGTCATGATCGTAATGGTTCAGTTGCCGCCCAACTCGACCGCAGAGCGTACCGAGGCTGTGCTGAACGAGGTTGAACAGTATTACCTTAACGAAGAGGCCGAGGTGGTGTCGGCTGTTCAGTCGGTGCTGGGCTTTAACTTCGCCGGCCGCGGGCAGAACTCCGGTATCCTGTTCCTGGACCTCAAGCCGTTCGGCGAGCGTAAGGACTTCGCGAAGAGCGTCTTCATGCTGGCAGACCGTTCCGCCGAACGGTTTGCGAAGATCAAGGACGCTACCGTTTTCCCGGTCGTGCCACCGGCCATTCTCGAGCTGGGTAACGCGACCGGCTTTGACCTCTATCTGAAGGACAACGGCTCGGTCGGCCACCTGCAGCTGATGGAGGCCATGCAGGAGTTTGTGGCGAAAGCCAATGACGCTCCCGAGTTGATGATGGTTCGTCATAATGGCTTGCCGGACGAGCCTCAGTATGAGGTCATCATTGACGACGAAAAGGCCCGTCTGTTGCAGGTTTCCATTGCGGACATCAACGCCACCATGTCGGCGGCCTGGGGTTCCGCCTATGTGAATGACTTCCTGCATAATGGCCGGGTTAAAAAGGTCTACGTACAGGGTAAGCCGGATTCCCGTCTGGCTCCGGAAGATTTCGACAAATGGTTCGTGCGCAACGCCCAGGGTGAGATGGTGCCGTTTGCAGCTTTTGCCGACGGCGACTGGGTGTATGGCTCACCCCGCCTGCAACGCTATCAGGGCGTCCCGGCCGCACAGATCCAGGGCAGCCCGGCCCCCGGCTACAGTTCCGGGGATGCCATGGCGGCGCTGGAACGGATTGCCGAAGACCTGCCCCGGGGCATAGGGCTTGAATACACCGGTCTGTCCTACGAAGAGAGACAGTCCGGCGATCAGGCGATGGCGCTGTATGCTGTGTCGATTCTGGTGGTGTTCCTGTGTCTGGCGGCGTTGTATGAGAGCTGGTCGATCCCGTTCGCGGTCATCATGCTGGTGCCCCTGGGTGTATTGGGTGCGGTTCTGGCCACACTGGCCCGGGGCCTTTCCAACGACGTTTTCTTCCAGGTAGGGATGCTGACGACCATGGGGCTGGCGGCGAAGAATGCCATCCTGATCGTCGAATTCGCCCGCCAGCTTTACGAAGACGAGGGCAAGCCGCTACTGGAGGCGACGGCAGAAGCCGCACGGCTGCGCCTGCGGCCGATCATCATGACGTCACTGGCGTTCATGTTCGGCGTACTGCCTATGGCCATTGCCAGCGGCGC
>CAYMQO010000181.1:0-4969 GCA_964392405.1 uncultured Marinobacter sp. | reverse complement strand
GCGACCTTGAAGCCGCCGCCGCTTTCAATCAGCCAGCCCGCCACCGCGGGGCCAACCAGCTGGCCGGAGGCAAAGAATACCGTCACAAAGCTGAACGCGATGGGGATATACCGGGGTGCCACCTGATCCGTAGCACTGGCCTGGATCAGCGCGAACATACCGTTGACCGACAGCCCCAGGATAAGGAAATGCAGGAAGAACGTGATCAGCGACTGATCCAGCAGTGGCAGTCCCATGCCCAGGGTTACCAGTGCCAATGACGCGGTCAGGGCATTTCCCCGGCCCCAGAAGTCGGACAGCCAGCCCCACAGGGGGCCAGCAGCAACCGACATCAGCCCCATCATCGCCATGAACATCCCGGCCGTGGACTCAGCATGGCCTTCTTCCACCATAAAGCTGATCATGAAAATGGCCTGGACGATGTAGGTCACTCCGATAATACCGTACACCAGCGCCACGGTGACTACCCGGGGATGGCGGTAGATACGCCATTTTTCTGCAGACGGGGGCGACTCGGTGGCGCTACCGGCCAGCGCGGGCGGGTCCTTTGCAAAAAGAGTGATCAGTACCGCAACAACAATCGCGACTCCACCGAAAACGCCCCAGCTCACCCGCCAGCCATTATTCCCAAACAGATCTGCCATCCAGGGCACCAACCCGCCAACAACGAGCATGCCCAGCCCGACCCCGCTGGTCATCAGACCAATCACGAGGCCCCGTTTCTCCGGGTACCAGGTGGCCAGCAGGGAAACCATGGGGGCAAAGCTGAACGCGGTACCAAAACCCAGCAACGCCATCAGGCCCAGCAGCAGCGGATACTCGGAGGCAACGGTCAACCCCATGAAGCCCAGCGCCACGGAGGCCAGCCCGAACACGATGGTGGGGCGGGCGCCAAAGCGGGCTGCCGCGACGCCACCGGCGAGTACAAACAGCAGATAACCAAAGGCCGTGATCGTGCCAAGTACACCCGCCTGCTGATAGCTCAGACCCAGGTCTGTCCGCATGGACGGCAGGATGACGCCATAGGCCATTCGGGCAAAGGCAATCACCACCAGACTGGTCAGCAGACCACAGGTCACCATGATCAGCATATTCGGACGTTCAGAGCTTGGAGACATCGCAGCTTCCAGTTAACAACAGAAATGAGTCCGCCCGGCCGGGATCAGCAACGGGACGTCGGTAATGAAAATGGCGCCAGTGATCACACAGGCGCCATACATACGGTCAGTGGCTGGCCGCAGTATTGCCCGGCCCGTGTCGTACCGGGCCCGCACGTCGGTCGATTTCCTGTTGCAGGGGTTTGCAGAGACCGAACCCGAACGCCGCTTCTGCCACCACAAACAGCGGGCCTATCAGCAGGCCGACAATATCGTCCACGAAGGCCGGTTTGCGTCCCTCATAGTAATGACCAATAAACTGTGCCACCCAGCCGACCACAAACAGGCCGATGCCCCAGGCCAGCCAGGCGGTCGTGGACAGGGCGGCAACCTCCATACCGGCCCACACGGCCAGCGCCATCAGCACGGCCATGACGATTCCGAACCGGACATCAAGCACCAGATAATAGAGGGACGCCGCCAGAGCAATAAATCCGATGGGGGCCACGGTGATGCCGGCCAGCTCAAAGCCGGGGCGGGCCAGCAGGATAGCGATGGCCACGACAATCATGGGAATGCCGATAAAATGCGTGATGATATTGCGGCGGTCGCGATGATAACTGGCGTAGTTGGCCAGTTGGTCTGTTATTGTTTTCATTATGGTTCTCCTGTTCAGCAAGCGACCGGCTCGCCCAGGGGGAGCCGGCCATCTCAGAAGATAGCTGCCTACAGGAGCAATTACCAGAGGGGTATGCACTCCTTCTGGCCCTGTTACCTGGCCTCACTTTCCGGCAACGGCTTATTTACGTACCCAGCGCCCATCCACCTGTATGTACTGCCCCGACGGCGTTTTTTCCAGGGCTTTCTTGCCGGCCACAACCTCAACCTGACTGACGGGAATGTTGTGCTTCTCGGCAATGCGCGCGTACTCGTCCCGCCGGGCCTGATTGATGGCATCCGCGATCGCCGCTGCATCACCGCTGCCGGTCACCACGCCCAGATAACCCGAGGGCATTTCTCCCACCAGACCTTCACTCTTGGCACTGTCCAGCCGGCTTTTCGCGTCGTCCAGCGAAAGCGCCGCCGCCGGTGTGGCCAGAACCAGAGCCATCAGTATGGCCGTCGCGTATCTGAAAAAAGTCATAGAGTGCTCCTTGAAGTGCTGCTGACCCACTTAGAAAAGACCCTGATCGGTAAAGAGTTCATCTACTTCCCGGTCCACCTTCACGTAGATCTCATGTTGTATCTTCACGTTCAGGTTAACGGTAATCGGTTCCTTGGGGGCGGCAACCTGCACCGTTGGCGTGCACGCCGCCAGCGCACCGCCCAGCAGAACCACTGCTGCCATGCACGCCCGGATGTATAACTTCATGGTCTCTCCTTGCCTTCCTGCCTGCTTTCGCGCACAGGCCTGCTATGGGTTATCAGCTTCTTCCCGCTGCAGCCATTCCTGCACCCGTTCGGTCACCGCATCATTGACCCGACCGCTCAGTTGCAGGCTGGTCAGCAATGCCGGTATATCTTCTTCCAGAGTGATATTGAGCACTACCGGACGGTCGCTGTCTACCCTTGGGCTGGTGCCTTTCAGCGTCAGGTCCAGCAGCAGGATGCCATCCTCGGAATAGTCGATGCCGGCCGTCAGCTGGTCGTAATGGAATTCTTCCATTGCCCTGGCCACCAGCGCCATGGTTTCGTTCGCCGCTGCCATGGCCTGCAGCCGTTGGGCCGGTAACCGCAGCTCCCCTCCTGGCGGCAGCGCGGCCAATTCGCCGCCCTCGACGCGGATGCCCTGCCCACTGATAATGACGGGCAGCCTGCCCTCGAGAACTCCGCTCCCGGACAGCCCCTCGGTGGGGTAAAGCGCCATCAGGCCGGACAACTGCAGCCCCTGCACAGAGACCGGCACCGTGATGGGTTTGGCGTCCAGTTGCCAGCGTTGGGGTGCGACACTGAAAGCTCCACCGGCAAAACCCACGTCAGCGACCGGGATTGCCAGCTCGCCCCCGGCGGGCTCAGCCATGGTGCTGCGATAGCGGCCAGTCAGAGTTACCGGACCAAGGGGCATGCCCGGATTAAGACTCTGCAGGGCCAGACTGGTGGTTTCGACGGTCAGCATCTCGCCCTCGAGGCTCGCCTGTACCTGTCCGGAGAGGCCCTGCCACGCCATCCTGTCAAAAAGCCCTGACGCCCCGGTGAACTCCAGCGAGGCCATCGCGGTCAGCGGCGTTTCTGGCTGCCACCGGAACCGGGCAGTGAGGTCAGCTTCACCTTCTTCGATGGTCAACGATCCGGGCCAGGCCGTCAGTGTGTCTGCCAGGTGGTTGGCTTCATTATCACGACTCAACGTCATGCCCGCCTGCCCTTCCAAACCGGCGACAGGCCGGTGCCGGGCCTGTACGGTCAGTTGGGCGCCGGCATCATTTTCAAGCTGTCCGTCGAGGATCAGTTCGTCCGTCCAGCGGAGGTCCGTTTTCAGCTGCCAGCCCTGGGTCACCAGGCTGTTATGGCGGATGGCACCGGCGCTGACTTCGACCGGGCCTTCTACCTGCCATTGATTGTTCCGGTGAGCCACCGTCAGTCCGCCGGCTGCAACGGCGAGGTCATCCAGCCACAGCAGATGGCTGGTGGATACCGGATCGGCATGGCGCACGGTAATCAGGGCACCGGACGCCAGCCGCACGTGGCTTTCCGCCCCGGTAAACTCACCCGTAAAAGGTAGCTCGACCCGGATATCGTCCAGTACCCAGCCGGCCTGCTGCCATCGCGCCAGAGATGCCCCGAGTCGACCCTGGCGAATTTCCAGACGCCAGTCTTCACCGGTATGCAGAACCAGTTCTCCGTCAAAGTTTGCCGCCGCGCCGCCCCGGGTTTCAAGGCTCACCGCCATGGGCCACCGTCCGTCGGAGACGGGATCGTCCAGCGGCGCAAACTGAAGCGTAGCGGCGTCGGGTACCAGGGGTTGCCATTGCGGTCCAGCCAGCGAACCCAGCCACGGCCCAAGGCCTTCCACTACCAGCTCACCGCCAGGCGCAACGGCCTGGCTATCCCCCAACTGGATATCGCCGAGTATGGACAGGGTGTGCTCGCCCCGGGCCAGCGTGGCGTCTACTTTTGCCTTGGCCGAATCGTCGTTGCGATCAAAGGTCACTGCGCCCTGGAACCGGCATTGGGTGCCCTGGGGCCGGTCGGCGCCCCGGCATGGAAACGAGGCCTGTAACCGGTTGACAGACAGGTGGCGAGGCAACCAGAACGGCATGGAATCAGGGAGGGTTAAGCGGAAGGCATTTGCCGATTCAGCAGGATCTTCCGACATGGCTGTCCGTGCCGCGCCCACCCCGGCGGCCGCCATTTGCTCAATCCATGCCGAGCGGGCCACCAGCCGGTCCAGTTGCCAGGCGCGCCAGTCGAGGGTCAGCGCCGGTTCGAAGGTTTTCACCGTCACCAGCCGGTCGTTGTCGGTCCAGGCCAGAGCAAGGGAATCAAATGCCACCCGGTTCCAGCCAATGGAAACGCCGGAGACCTCTAGTTGCTCTATGCCCCAGGCTTTCAGCTGTGCCCGGGCCAGCCACCAGCCGGCAACCAGCACAACGGCCAGCAGCAGCACACCGTAAAACAGCACAGTCAGGCTCCGACGGATGAACAACACAGACTCCCTGCCAACATTCACGGACTGGCAAAAGCATAGCGGCCACAGCAGATTCTGGAAAATGCTTTATGCTGAAGGAAGGCCCGGTCCACTCCACGAATGCCATAAGGAGTCGTGATGCCAATCCAGCAGACCAACAATACCCACAGCGTGGTTATGGGTTATCTCCTGTGGATCTTCGGATTCCTGGGGTCCCACCGCTTCTATTACGGCAAGCCGGTCACCG
>CAYMQO010000180.1:0-4993 GCA_964392405.1 uncultured Marinobacter sp. | reverse complement strand
CCGCCAGGAGCTGATTGACGAGGTGGTCGCAGAGATGTTTAACCGGTACCCTCCCAATTAAACAGCGTCCGCTAACTGACAGGAGTTGATGTGAGCAAGCGACAATCCGGCGGCCTGGTTTACTCCACGGAGCAGGGGCGTATGTGCCCCCAATGCCGAAATGCACAGGCGGCCTGCACCTGTTCCGAACCGGTGGCGCCCGCCGGTGACGGTGTGGTTCGCGTGAGCCGGGAAACCAAAGGACGTAAGGGTAAGGGCGTGACGATCGTCACTGGCCTTCCTCTCGCCGGCGATGAGCTGAAAAACTTCGCGCGCAAGCTTAAGGCCCGCTGTGGCACCGGTGGAACCGTAAAGGGCAACACCATCGAGATACAGGGTGACCAGCGGGATATTCTGATTCCGGTGCTGCAGGAGCAGGGCTGGACCGTCAAACGCGCCGGCGGCTGATCTTCGCCGTCGGCACGACACATATCAGGCAACGACGTCACGGGGGAGTTTGCATATGCACATACTGGTCATGGGCGCTGGTGTGGTTGGTGTCACTTCGGCCTGGTATCTGAGGCAGGCCGGACACGAGGTCACCGTGGTTGACCGCCAGAGTCGTGCCGGCGTTGAAACCAGCTACGCCAATGGCGGGCAGGTGTCGGTTTCCCACGCGGAGCCCTGGGCGAACCCTTCTGCGCCTCTCAAAGTGCTGAAATGGCTTACCCAGGCTGACGCGCCGCTGCTGTTCCGCCTGCGCATGGACCCGGCTCAGTGGTTCTGGGCATTCCGGTTCATGACCCAGTGTACCCATGGTCGCGCCGCCTGGAATATTCGCCAGATGGTGAATCTTGGTACTTACAGTCGTACCAAACTGCGGGAACTGCGGGCAGAGCTTGGGCTGGAGTACGACCAGCTGGAGAGTGGTATTCTGCACTTCTATACCAGCGAAAAGGAATTTGAGGCCGCCCGTGAGCCGACCCGCATCATGCAGGACCTGGGATGCGACCGGCAGATCATCGACCGTGCCCGGGCGCTGGAGCTGGAGCCCGCCCTGACACCAATTCGCGACCGTATCGCGGGCGCAACCTACACCCGCGAAGATGAATCCGGCGATGCCCGTAAATTCACTCAGGCCCTGGCGGCCAGGGCCGAGCAGGCTGGCGTCAGGTTTCTGTACAACACCGAAGTGGTGGGTTTTGAGCGCACCCGTGACCGGGTCCTGGGGGTAGGCACGATTGATTCCGAAGGCACCCACCGCACGCTCCGCACGGACAGCTATGTTCTGAGTATGGGCAGCCACAGCGCGCATTTTGCCCGCAAACTGGGCTTTTTCCTCAACATCTATCCCGCCAAGGGCTACTCCATTACGGCGCCGGTCAAAGATGAACAGGCAGCGCTCAAGGTGAGCCTGACAGACGACGAGTACAAGCTGGTCTATGCCCGGCTGGGCGACCGGATACGGGTGGCGGGTACGGCGGAACTGAGCGGCTACGACCGGGACCTGAATCTGGTGCGTTGCAATGCCCTCGTCCGCAGAGCTGCCGATATCATGCCTGACGCTGCCTATTGGGATCAGTCAGAATTCTGGACCGGCCTGCGCCCGGCGACACCCTCCAATGTTCCTTATATTGGCAGAAGCCGTATCAGCAACCTGTACCTGAACACCGGCCATGGCACCCTGGGCTGGACCCACGCCTGCGGCTCCGCTGCCGGGCTGGCAGACATCGTCAATAACCGGAAGCCGGAGCTGGAGTTCGACTTCAGGCTATAAGCTGACCGCCGTCAGGACATACGGTCAACGGCAAGGTCTGCCAGCAGCTCCAGGGCGGCGGAGTGTTCAGAGGCCGGGAGTTTGCTGGCACAGGCTTTGGCCAGCGCTGCCTGCTCCCGGGCCTTGCCCAGGGTGTACTCAAGCGCGCCGGAGTCGTTGACGATCTCCAGAATGCGAGGCAGGTCGTCCAAGCCGCCCTTGCGGATGGCGTTGCGGATCAGCTGGCGCTGTTCGTCGCTGCTGTTGGTCATGGCGTAGATCAACGGTAGTGTTGCTTTGCCTTCCGCCAGATCGTCACCGACATTCTTGCCCATGGCTTCTGCATCGCCGGTATAGTCCAGGGCATCGTCGACCAGCTGAAACGCCAGGCCCAGGTGCTTGCCGTAATCCTTCAGGGCCTGCTCCTGTTCCGGTGATGCACCGGCAAGCAGCGCACCGGTGTGGGAAGCGGCTTCGAACAGCATGGCGGTCTTGTTATGAATGACTTCCATGTACTGCGCTTCAGTGACGTCGGGATTCTTCACGTTCATCAGCTGAAGCACTTCCCCTTCGGCGATCACGGTCGTCGCGCGGGACAGCACATGCATGATGGGCAGGCTGCCAAGCTCCACCATCATCTCGAAAGCCCGAGCATAGAGGAAATCCCCTACCAGAACGCTGGGCGCATTGCCCCAGCGGGCATTGGCGGTGCTTCTGCCCCGGCGCATATCGGAAGTGTCGACCACATCATCGTGCAGCAAGGTGGCGGTGTGCAGAAACTCAATCACTGCGGCCAGCTTGTGGTAATCGCCCCGGGGCTTGCCAACCGCACGGCTGGACAGCAGCACCAGCAGCGGCCGTAAGCGCTTGCCACCGCTCTCAATAATGTACTGGGCAATCTTCTCCACCAGGGGAACGTCGGAAGCAAGCTGTTTGATAATCAGGTCATTGACGGCGGAAAAATCGTCGGCGACGGTGTCGTATATGCGCTGGGCAGTCATGCGGCTGTCCGGTCCCCTGAATAGTGATTTGACTGGAAAAACAGGCAGGTCGCGGCAATGCTAGGTACTGATGCCAGCAGTGTCAACTTGGCTTGTGTTTGGTCTGGGGTTTTCGTACAATCACGCGCCCCAACTCATCCCAACCTGCGCTCCCTGCTATAGGGTCGCCAGAGCGCCTCCCTTAGAACCAGGTGGATAAGAGCAGGGATGGGTCAATCGCGGAGAGAGTACTGATATGTACGCAGTTATTGTTAGCGGTGGCAAACAGCACCGTGTAAAGGAAGGCGAAACACTCAAGCTGGAAAAGCTGGAAGTTGAAACCGGCGGTACCATTGAGTTTGACCGCGTTCTGCTGGTAGGTAATGGCGATGACATCAAGGTAGGCGCGCCGGTTGTTGACGGTGCTTCCGTAACCGCTGAAGTCGTCAGCCACGGTCGTCACGACAAGGTTCAGATCATCAAGTTCCGTCGTCGCAAGCATCATATGAAGCGTCAGGGCCACCGTCAGTGGTTTACTGAAGTCAAGATCACTGGTATCAAGGGCTGAGGCCCTTATATACCCCTGAAAGAGGAGGCTGGTAATGGCTCATAAAAAGGCAGCAGGTAGTACCCGTAACGGTCGCGATTCCGAGTCGAAACGACTTGGCGTCAAGCGCTTTGGCGGCGAGACTGTTTCTGCAGGCAGCATCATTGTCCGTCAGCGCGGCACCCGTTTCCACGCTGGTGACAACGTGGGTCTGGGCCGGGATCACACCCTGTTCGCAACTGCGGACGGTCAGGTGAAGTTCGAGACCAAGGGTCCAGACAACCGCAAGTTCGTCAGCATCGTTCCAGCGGCGTAAGTCGCGGTGATGCCCGGCTCTGATATCATTGCATAGCAGGCCGGCAAAAACCCCGCAAAGCTTCACGGTTTACTCTGGCTTGACCAGTGTAAACCCGGGCCTGCGGGGTTTTTTTGTTTATGCGCACAGCGCGAAGGTTAATTCATGAAATTTGTAGACGAAGCCACCATTATTGTTGAAGCAGGCAAGGGCGGCCATGGCTGCCTGAGCTTCCGGCGTGAAAAATTTATCCCTCGGGGCGGCCCGGATGGTGGCGACGGCGGTGATGGTGGTTCGGTCTACCTGGAAGCCGACGACTCCCTGAATACGCTGATTGACTACCGCTTCCAGCGCAAGCACAAGGCGCAGAATGGTCAGCCTGGATCCGGGCGTAATTGCACTGGCATCAAAGGGGATGATCTGGTGCTGCCGGTACCCGTCGGCACGACGGTGATCGATATGGATACCGACGAAATCCTGGGAGACCTGACCCATGTTGGTCAACGGCTCAAGGTCGCCCAGGGCGGTTTTCATGGGCTGGGGAATACCCGGTTCAAATCCTCCGTTAACCGGGCGCCGCGGCAGACCACCAAGGGTTCCGAAGGGGAAGCCCGGAACCTGCGGCTGGAGCTGAAAGTGCTGGCCGACGTCGGGCTGCTGGGGTTACCTAACGCCGGTAAGTCCACGTTTATCCGCTCGGTTTCGGCGGCCAAACCCAAGGTTGCCGACTACCCGTTCACCACGCTGGTACCGAATCTTGGGGTGGTCAAGGTTCAGGCCCACCAGAGTTTCGTTATCGCCGATATACCCGGGTTGATTGAAGGTGCGGCGGAAGGCGCTGGCCTGGGCATCCGGTTCCTGAAGCATCTGGTACGAACCCGGCTCCTGCTGCACCTGGTGGATGTCGCACCTTATGACGGTTCGTCACCCGCGCAGGCGGTTCGCACCATTGAGCATGAGCTGGAGAAGTTCAGTGAAACCCTGGCCACCCGTGACCGGTGGCTGGTGCTGAACAAGGTTGACATGGTGTCTGAGGACGAGCGTGAAGCCCATTGCCAGGCCATTGTGGATGAGCTGGGCTGGCAAGGGCCGGTGTTCCGGATTTCAGCCATTAGCGGCGAAGGAACGGTTGAGCTTGCGCAGGCGGTGATGCGCTGGATTGAAGAGCGCGCCCGTGAGGAGGCAGAAGACCCGGAACTGGCTGAACGCGAAAGCCAGCGCCAGCGGCAGATGGATGATGAAGCCCGTGCAGGCATCCAGCAGGAGAAGGAGGCGCGGCGGGCCGCTCGTCAGAATGACGACGATGACTTCGACGATGATGATTACGATGTCGAAGTGGTTTACGCCCCGGAATAAGTAGCAGATCAGGAACGCCAGGCAGAATCATGACAGAACGAGTGCAGGTGCGCCGCGCCCGACGGCTGGTGATCAAGATA
>CAYMQO010000179.1:0-5006 GCA_964392405.1 uncultured Marinobacter sp. | reverse complement strand
TCAAGGGCACAGATGTGGATCAGCCGCGGAACCTGGCGAAGAGTGTGACGGTGGAGTAGGGCTGGTCTGCTCAATGCCACCAAATGTGGGATGGTAATAAAGTTGGTGACAAGGTAAAAGAGTTAGTAACTTTGGAATAAAGTTGGTAACAAACGGTCGGTGTGGCAAAGTTTGGCTATTCTCCTTTGGGGCTCTCGGGAATGGCCAACTACAAACTCGACAAAAAAACTGAAAAGTGGATCAAGGAAAACGGTGGCAAAGGTAATGGTAAAGACTACCATCCATGGCTCACCGTCAGAGACCTACCCGCCGAGGGGTGTTCGCACCGGGTGATGGGCCACCTCACTATTCAAAGATTGCGCTTAGCGCCGGTTCGCTAACCCTGTGCTACTAATTTTTTATGGTAGCAGGACGAGCGTAAAGCTGCTTTAGCTCGCCCGGCATCATCTAGAACAGTTTGAGCCCTGGTTGCCGGATCGGAACAAGGGCGGCTCTGCGCCTGACTGATGCTCGAGAGTTGAAAAACAGGCGCGCATAACACCTGTGTCTGCATTTCATCCCACCATATGGCAGTTCATCGCAAATCCGTCGCCGTTCGTCCTGCACCTTGCCAGAGTAGCGCTTACTCAATCCGGTCCTGCAAGGAGCAAGCGATGCGATTTACTCTGATGTTTCCTGTGTGTGCAGCCACGCTGATGTTGGCGGGTGGCGCTCTTGGCGCTGAACTGCGTGTTGATGTGCCTGATGCGGACCCGGCATCGGGTGCCCTTTACGTTGCACTGTTCGACTCCGAACAGAGCTTCAAGGCCCGCGACAGCAGCCATGGGGCGGTTGCCAGAGACGGGACGCCCTCCGTCGTGTTTACCAGCCTGCCGCCCGGGCCCTACGCCGTTGCGGTGTTTCAGGACCTTAACGGTAACGGCAAGCTCGATCTCAACCTGATGGGTGTTCCCACCGAGCCTTACGGTTTCAGCCGCAACGTCACCGGTGACATGGGGCCTCCGGCTTTTCAGGACGCCGCTGTTGAGCTGACCGGGGGCAGTCAGACCGAGGTGATCGAGCTGAGGAGCGGGTCATGAATCGACGTCATTTTTTGCAGAATCTGCTGGCTGGTGGTGGCGCGGCCCTGGCGGCTCCGTTTGGTCTGGCCCGGGTGCCCGGGCAGCGGCCGCTTGCAGGTGAATTACAGGAGCCGCCCTGGCTGATCGGTTACCAGAGCGTGGCGCAGGCGCAGCTGGACAGTGGTTCATTGGCCCTGAGCGGGCGCTGGCCTGAAACCTTGCGGGGCACCTTCTACCGCAACATGCCGGCCCGTCATTCCCGTAACGGTGAACGCTACCAGCACTGGTTTGACGGTGATGGCATGGTGCAGGCATTTCGTCTGGAGGATGGCAGAATCTCCCACCGTGGCCGGTTTGTGGAGACCCACAAGTACCGGGCTGAACAGGCTGCGGGTCGCATGCTGAAACCGGCCTTCGGTACCCGCCGTGCGGGCATGGACCGGGTCAGCAGCCCGGATGACATGAACACCGCCAACGTCAATGTGATCTGGCACGGTGAGCGGCTGATGGCCCTGTGGGATGCGGGTTCTGCCTGGGAACTGGACCCGGAAACCCTGGCCACCCGTGGTCCGGTGACCTGGCGGGACGATCTCCGCAGCCTGCCGTTTTCCGCACACCCACGGCGGGATACGGACGGCAGCCTGTGGAACTTCGGCGCGGTCGGAGACCGGCTGCTGGTGTTGTACCACATCGGTGCCGACGGCTCCCTGAAAAAGGCGGAGGGCCTCCCGGTGCCTGCGGTGCCGTTTATCCACGACTTCGCCATCACCGCGCGCCATCTGGTGTTCCTGCTGCCACCCATGCCCCTGCAGGCGGACCGTTTGCGGGCGGGTCACAGTGTGCTGGACAGCTATCAATGGCAGAACGATCAGCCCTTGCGGGTATTGACGGTGGATAAAAACGACTGGTCCCGTCAGAGCTGGTATGAATTGCCGCCGGGGTTTGTGTTTCATCTTGGGAACGCCTGGGAAGAACGCAACGGTGTTATTCATCTAGACTATCTGCGTTACGACGATGCCCGGGTGCTGACCGATGACTTCCGCTCGGTGATGGTCGGGCAGCGGGGCACCTCGCCCTTGGCTCAGCCAGCCAGGGTGACGCTCTACCCTGATCAGGGCCGTGCGCGGCAGACCCTTTTACCGGGCCGCAGTGAATTTCCGGCGCTGGACCCCCGTACCGTCGGTCAGCGTCAGCGCTATCTGGTGGTTGCGGAGGCCCGGGGGGATATCCGCCACCCGGGGTTCAATGCTGTAAGGAGAATCGACCTGGACCGGGAAACAGAGCAACTCTACCGTTTCGACGAAGATACTATCGTGGAAGAACACATTGTTATCCCGAAATCTGCCGGTGCCCCGGAGGGCGACGACTGGCTGCTGGGCACGGTGCTTGATACCCGTGAACAGGTGACCCGGCTGGTGTTGTTCGATGGGCCCCGTCTGGAGGATGGCCCCATGGCCGAGGCGACGTTGCCCTACCCGTTGCCGTTAGGTTTCCACAGTCACTTTGTGCGCAGCTGATGACGGCCTTGTCTGAGAAGCCCGGCGTGAAGCCCGATGATGACAGACCGCTCTGGCTGGAGATGCCGGCGTGGATCCGCTGGGGCGGTGTGGCGCTGTTCAACAGCCTGGTGGCGCTGTTCCTGAGTGCGATTGATTACGGCGGCCCGCTACTGATCAACTGGCTGTTTTCGCAGTGCGTCGGTCTGACCATCTACGGGTGCATCGAGTCGGTTCTGCGCTGGTTACCGGGCGGAATCTGGCGGGCCGGCGGTCTGCTGATGGCAGTGATCGCCGGCTCCATGCTGGGCACCGGACTGGCGCTGCTGGTGACTGGAGTCTACCGGCTGGAGGTGGTGATTTCTCAGGCGTTCTGGCAGGCAGTGGCCATAGGGCTGCTGTTTGGCTCCGGTATCACCCTGTTTTCGATGTTCCGGGAGCGGACCCTGCGCAGTGAACGGGAGCTGGATGCCGAACGGCTGAAGCACCTGGAGGCGGACAAAGCCCGGGTCGAAACCGAACTGCGGCTGCTGCAGGCTCAGGTGGAGCCCCACTTCCTGTTCAACACTCTGGCCATTCTGCGGGGGCTGATCGGTCGTGATGCGGTTGCCGGCACTCAGTTGCTGGACCACCTGATCGATTACCTGCGGGCCAGCCTGTCCCACAGCCGAAGGGCCAATGCCACGCTGGGGGATGAACTGGCGTTGCTCGAGGATTATCTCACCATCATGCAGTTTCGTATGGGTGAGCGCCTGAGCTTCAGGATCGACGCGGATGACACGTTGCGGGGCTGGGCACTGCCGCCGATGCTGCTACAGCCTCTGGTGGAGAACGCCATCCGTCACGGCCTGGAACCGAAAACCGGGCCTGGCCAGCTGGTGATACAGGTCCGGGAGAAACCGGGGGTGCTCTGCCTTGAAGTAAGCGATAACGGTATCGGGTTCAACCCTGGCACCGGTACGGGTGGCGGCACCGGGCTTGCCAATGTGCGGGCGCGGCTGGCCACCCTGTACGACGGTCAGGCCCGGCTGACGGTGGAAGAGAACCCCCAGGGCGGAGTCACCGCCACCCTGAGGTTGCCACGGTCATGACGATTCGTGCCCTGATAGCAGACGATGAGCCGGAGCTGATCCGGGAGCTCGATCACCAGCTGCGTCGGGCCTGGCCGGAGCTGGACGGCATTACCCATGCGGAAAACGGGGAGCAAGCCCTGCGGAAGCTGCAGGAGGAACAACCCGAGGTCGCCTTTCTCGATATCCGCATGCCAGGGCTCACAGGCCTGGAGGTGGCCCGCCGGCTTCGGCACCCCTGTCATATCGTATTCGTTACCGCCTACGATCAGTACGCGGTTGAGGCCTTCGAGCGGGAGGCGGTGGACTACCTGCTGAAACCGGTGCGGGAGGCGAGGCTACAAACCACCGTTACCCGTCTCCGGCAACGGCTGGCGGACTCCTGGCCTCAGGTTGCACCGGAGCATGTGGCGGCTCTGCTGAGCAGAGTGGACCACTTGCTGGCGCAAGCACCGAAACCAGCGGAGCCGCCACTGCAGTGGCTGCAGGCCTCGATCGGCGAGCGCATCCGGCTGATTGCGGTGGCGGATGTGCTGTATTTGCGATCGGAGGACAAGTACACCATGGTGTGCACAACCGATGGCCAGTATCCGATCCGCACACCGCTGAAAGAACTGGAGACCCGGCTCGACGGTGAGCATTTCTGGCGTATCCATCGCAACTGCATGGTCAATGCCCACTGTATCGATACCATCAGCCGTGATTTTCAGGGCCGTTACAACCTGAATTTGCGGGGCAGCCGGGACACTCTGGTGGTCAGCCGCAGTTATGCGGACCGATTCCGGCCCCGCTGAGTTGGGGCTTCTCGCACCGACGGGTAAAGACTTACCGCCCATCAATTTGCCAGGGTGTATCATACGGAGCCATCCAGAGATTCACTGAGCAACCATGTCTGATCCCCTTCTATCCTCCGACAACCCATCCGCACTGCCCGTTATCATTATCGGCGCCGGCCCCGCTGGCCTGATGGCGGCGGAAGTGGCCGCACGGGCGGGTCTGCCGGTTGAGGTATTCGACGCCAGGCCCAGTGCCGGCCGCAAATTGTTGCGGGCGGGTATCGGCGGCCTGAATCTGACCCATGCCGAGCGGGACGATCAGCTGCTGAGCCGTTACGGTGACGGTGTCAGGCATCTGGCGCCGTTGTTGGCCCGTTTTGGCCGTGACGACTTGCTGGCGTGGGTACACGGGCTGGGTATCGAGACCTTTATCGGTTCATCCCAGCGCATTTTCCCGGTGGACAAGAAGGCAGCACCCTTGCTGCGGGCCTGGCTGCACCGGTTGCGTGAGCTGGGCGTGCGTTTTCACATGGGTCACCGCTGGCAGGGCTGGTGTTCGACACGCCCTCTGGCGCCCACACTGTAAAGGCCCGGGCCACGGTG
>CAYMQO010000178.1:0-5022 GCA_964392405.1 uncultured Marinobacter sp. | reverse complement strand
AGGATACCGTGATAAGCTAGGTAACACTATATTTTGCAAGACAGGAACCGTGCATGACCGTAACCAGTGAGTCCAGCGTACACCCGGCCTTTGAGCGGGTTCGCAGTCACCCGATCGCAGCCCTGAACCTGACCATGGAGGAGTACGTGCACCGTAAAACCGGGGCGCGGCACCTGCATATGGCGGCGGACAACGACGAGAACGTGTTCTTCGTGGCCTTACGTACCTTCCCCATGGACTCCACCGGGGTTGCACACATTCTTGAGCACACGGCGTTGTGCGGAAGCGAGCGCTATCCCGTCCGGGACCCGTTCTTCATGATGATCCGGCGCTCGCTCAATACCTTTATGAACGCCTTCACCAGCAGCGACTGGACTGCTTATCCTTTTGCCAGCAAGAACCGCAAGGACTTCGACAACCTGCTGTCGGTTTACCTGGATTCGGTGTTTTTCTCCAAACTGGATCCGCTGGATTTTGCCCAGGAAGGCCACCGTCTTGAGTTCGAAACCCCGGACGACCCGACCACGCCGCTGGTCTACCGGGGGGTGGTCTACAATGAAATGAAAGGGGCCATGAGCGCGCCTACCTCCCAGCTGTGGCAGAACCTGACCAGTCACCTGTTCCCCACCACCACCTATCATTACAACAGTGGCGGTGAGCCGGATCATATTGTCGACCTGCGCTACGACGATCTGGTGGCCTTCTATCGTCATCACTACCACCCCAGTAACGCGATTTTCTGCACCTACGGGGATATTCCGGCCCGGGAGCACCACGAGCGCTTTGAAGAGCTGGCGCTGTCTCGCTTCGAAGCCCTGGAAGTCGATCTGCCCGTGCGGGATGAGAAGCGCATGTTCTCCCCTGTGCGCGTTGAGCAGGGCTACGCAGTCAGCGCCGGTGAGCCGGTAGAGCGCAAGACCCACCTGGTCATGGGCTGGCTGCTGGGCCACAGCTTTGACCTGCAGCAGAATCTGGAGGCACAGCTGGTGTCCAGCATCCTGCTGGAAAACAGCGCCTCACCGCTGATGCACGCGCTGGAAACCACGGATATCGCCGCCGCACCGTCACCCATGTGCGGGCTGGAAGACTCCAACCGGGAAATGACCTTTGTCTGCGGTGTGGAAGGGTCTGAGCCAGAGCGTCGGGAAGACCTGGAAAAACTGGTCGAAGGCGTACTGGAGAAAGTCGCCCGGGAAGGGGTTTCCGAGGAACGCCTGGAAGCCATTCTTCATCAGCTAGAACTGCACCAACGGGAAATCGCTGGCGATGGCTACCCTTATGGCCTGCAACTGATCATGACTGCGATCTCTCCCATGGTTCACGGCGGTGATCCGGTGGAGCTGCTGGACCTCGAGCCGGTGCTGGAAAGCATGCGCGAAAAAATCCGCGACCCTGACTACGTACCCGGTCTGATCCGCCGTCTGCTGATCGACAACCCCCACCGGGTGACCCTCACGCTGCGTCCGGATGACCAGCTTGAGGCCCGACGACAGGAGGCGGTACGCCAGGCGCTGGCAGCGCGCAAGGAACAGCTGACCGATGAAGACAAGCAGCAGATCGTGACCAGGGCCCAGGCGCTGGAGGCCCGTCAGTTGCAGAAGGACGATGATTCGATTCTGCCGCGGGTAGGGCTGGAAGACGTGCCGCTGGAGATCCATACCCCGGAAGGGCGTCAGGTCGACGGCCACCCGGCAACTCTCTATGCCCAGGGCACGAACGGCCTGGTCTACGAGCAGGCCATTTTCCAGCTGCCGGCGCTGTCTCCGGAGGAGCTGCTCCTGCTTCCCCTGTATACCTACGTGCTGACGGAAGTCGGTTGTGGTGAGCTGGATTACCTGCAAATGCAGGACCGGATCTCCGCCTGCAGCGGCGGCATTGGCGCCAGTATTTCCGTTCGCGGTACGGTAGACGATGTCCAGAGCGTCAGCGGCTACATGATTCTCAGCGGCAAGGCCCTGGCCCGGAACCGTGAGGCGCTCTCCCGCCTGTTGCGGGATGTCTATGACAGCGCACGTTTTGATGAGAAGGGCCGTATCCGCGAGCTGGTGGCCCAGATTCGTGCCCGTCGCGAACAGGCAGTCACCGGCAGTGGCCATAGCCTGGCCATGGGCGCGGCATCCCAGGGGCACAGCCCCGGCGCCTGGCTGTCCTTCCGTCTGGCCGGGCTTGAAGGCATCAAGGGTACCAAGGCCCTTGACGATACCCTGAACGACAGTGCCGCGCTGGACAAACTCTGCCAGGATCTCGCCGCTCTGCACGACAAATTCCGCGCCCAGCCGCGCCAGTTCCTGCTGGTGGCCGAGCAGGAGCATCTGGATGCCATGGCCAGAGGCGTTGCTGACCTGTGGCCGGAAGCCGCAGGCTCAGCGGGGCAGGACTGGCAGGTAGAGCCGGTAAGCTACGACACCCGCGAAGCCTGGCTCACCGCCACCCAGGTTAACTTCTGCGCCCGTGCCTATCCTACGGTGGCGCCGGATCACCCGGATTCGGCACCCCTAACGGTACTCGGCGGCTTCCTGCGTAATGGCTATCTGCACCGGGCCATCCGTGAAAAGGGCGGCGCCTATGGTGGTGGTGCGGGGCAGGACAATGTTAATGGCACCTTCCGGTTCTTCTCGTACCGTGATCCGCGTCTGGCCGAAACCCTGGACGACTTCGATAACGCCCTGACGTGGCTGCATAACGAAGCACATGATCCTCAGGCACTGGAAGAGGCGATACTTGGCGTTATCAGTCAGCTGGACAAGCCCCGGTCACCGGCCGGTGAAGCACGGAACGCCTTCTACAACCGGCTGTTCGGTCGTACCCCGGAGCAGCAGGCCCGGTTCCGCCAGCGGATTCTGTCCGTGACCATGGATGACCTGAAGCGGGTCGCTCAGGAATGGCTGCAGCCGGCAAGGGCGAGCACGGCGGTGGTGACCAGTCACGATAACCGCGGCATTGTGGATAGTCTTGGGCTGGAGATCCGCGAGCTGTAAATCTCATCCCGGGCCGAAGGAAATTCTGCAGAACTGCTGTAGCGATACGGCAGTTCTGCGGACTGGCCTGAAACGGGCTGCAAGATCTAACGCAGGCGCTTCAGACCCGTAGACACCATAATGCGGGTTGAGATTTCTTCGACGGAGTAGGCGGTTGTATTCATAAAGGGGATACGCTCGCGTCGGTACATGGTCTCGATTTCCTCAACCTCGTGCATGCACTGTTTCATGGACGAGTAGCGGGAGTTAGGCCGTCGCTCGTTACGAATCACCGCCAGTCGCTCCGGGTCGATGGTCAAACCGAAAATCTTGTCCCGGTGGGGGCGCAGAACTTCCGGTAGCTGCTGGTCATCCAGATCATCCTCGGTGATCGGATAGTTGGCCGCTTTCACCCCGTACTGGAGCGCCAGGTACAGACAGGTCGGCGTTTTGCCGGAGCGGGACGCGCCCACCAGAATCAGATCCGCCTCGTCATAATGCCGTGTCCGTGCGCCATCATCGTTGTCCAGGGCAAAGTTCACCGCGTCAATACGCTTCTCATAGGAATCACCGTTATAGATGGAGTGGGACTTGCCAACGGTGTAAGAGGATGAAGCCTGCAGTTCCTGCTCCAGCGGGTCCAGGAAGGTGCCGAAGATATCCACCATAAACCCTTCCGCCTGACGAATGATGGCGCGAATGTCTTTTTTAACGATGGTATCGAAGATCAGCGGACGGGTTCCGTCGAGCTCAGCGGCGGCGTTGATCCGCTCCACGAGAGCCTCGGCCTGCTCCGGCTCATCCACATACGGAACCGTTACCCGTTCGAACTCTATTTTCTCGAACTGCGCCAGCAGGCTGTTGCCGAGAGCCTCTGCGGTAAGGCCCGTGCCGTCAGAGATGAAGAAGACTGTGCGTTTCATGAGCAGAGGTTCCCTAGGTAATAATCACAAGTTACAGTATGATACACGCCAAATTCGATAGCCGGGAGCAACCTTATCATCCCCGGGGCTCTGCCGTGCAGCCTCGTTGCGGTCCGTCGCGGGTGATTTACAGTGGGTGAGCGCTCCTCTATTCTTTGCAGTTTGCTCGAATGAACCAAGGGAGACACGCTTTGGAAGATTACATAATCTGGTTTGAAAACCTGGGCATGGCAGACGTTGAGCGCGTCGGAGGCAAGAACGCCTCCCTCGGCGAAATGATCAGCAATCTGGCCAATGCCGGCGTGTCCGTACCAGGTGGCTTTGCGACGACGGCCCATGCCTACCGGGAATTCCTGGACAAGGACGGGCTGCGGAACCGCATTGACGAAGCGCTGGACGCTCTTGATATCAATGATGTTAATGAGCTCGCCCGGGTGGGTTCGGAAATCCGGCAATGGGTGCTTGAGCAGCCCTTTCCCGCAGACCTTGAAAAACACCTTGAGGCCGCTTTTATCGAGCTTCAGAACGGCAACAGTAACCTGGCAGTGGCTGTTCGTTCATCGGCAACGGCGGAAGATCTGCCGGATGCGTCGTTTGCCGGACAGCAGGAAACCTTCCTGAACGTCGTCGGGTTCGAGCAGGTAAAAACGTCGGTCAAGGAAGTATTTGCTTCCCTGTTTAATGACCGGGCCATCTCCTACCGGGTTCACCACGGTTTTGATCACAAGCTGGTGGCCTTGTCGGCCGGTGTCCAGAAAATGGTCCGCAGCGAAACCGCAGCCAGTGGCGTGATGTTCACCCTGGATACCGAGTCAGGCTTCCGGGACGTGGTTTTTGTCACCGCGTCCTACGGCCTGGGCGAGACCGTCGTTCAGGGCGCCGTCAACCCGGACGAATTCTATGTGCACAAGCCCACCCTGGAAGCAGGTCGGCCTGCCGTGCTGCGCCGGAACCTGGGCAGCAAGGCCATCAAGATGGTCTACGCGGCGGACAAGAGCGCCGACCAGTTTGTCGACACAGTGAAAGTAGAGCAGGAAGAGCGCAACCGCTTCTGTATTTCCGATGAAGAAGTGAGCGAGCTGGCCCATCAGGCCATGATCATCGAGAAGCACTACCAGCGCCCGATGGATATCGAGTGGGCA
>CAYMQO010000177.1:0-5040 GCA_964392405.1 uncultured Marinobacter sp. | reverse complement strand
TCAAAGAAGCGCCCCAGATGGCGCCGGCTCACCATATTGGCACTGATGGCCCGCATCAGCCCCAGCCCCAGCCGCCCGCGGGCGTCGTCTTCCAGTGCAGCCAGGCTGCGTACCACCACGATGTTGAGCCGGTACCAGGGGTGCTCAAGAATGGCCTGTTCACGCCCACCAATAAGCTCTTCCAGAAAGCGGGTACTTTTACGGGTCACCTCCGCGGGGCTCACGCCCTTGGAGAACCGCTGGGAGGTATACAGGTCCGCCAGTTTCACCAGTTGCGTTGCCGGGTCATCAGATGACGCCACTGCCGCGAATCGCCAGCTGCCAATGGAAGAGCCGATCAGTGCCCGCTCCTGAGGCGCTCGCATCAGCCATTCCCCGAAAACTGCCTGATCCAGGCCGGAAATCCCCAGCGCTTTGGGACCACCTGCGGCACCGGGGATCACATGCACATCCTCCGGACGCAGCCCACCGTCACGAACCCGCTCCAGAGCCCGACGACCGGCACGGATCGTAAGGGCGGGCATACGAATATGAATGGCTGGCATGGTGATAACCTCCCTGGTCGGTGATACAGGCCCGCCGCTGGGAAGGACCGGTCAACGGGACATTCAAACGTCCGTTTCTCTCAGGAGCGGAAGTTTAACGAAGTCTGCAACTCTCTGCCATTAAGCCCCCGTGACCTTGCCACCGGTTCGGGCTCTTCCGTACCGTCCTGCACGTCAAAAGATACTGTTACCGGCCGACTTGTCTTACAATGGCCGGTTCACATGCTTTACCGTAGACGGAATCCAACATGACCGACGATCTCCACGCCCTCTCCCACCACTACCGCGCAATTCTGGAACACCTCGGGGAAGACCCGGACCGGGAAGGTCTGCGCAATACGCCAACCCGTGCCGCCAAGGCCATGCAGTTCCTGACCCGGGGTTATAACCAGCAGCTCGAGGATCTGGTTAACGGGGCCGTGTTCGAGTCCGCGATGGACGAGATGGTTGTGGTAAAGGACATCGAGCTCTACAGCCTTTGTGAGCACCATGTTCTGCCGTTTATTGGTAAATGCCATATTGCCTACATTCCCGACGGCAAAGTGCTGGGCCTGTCAAAATTCGCCCGTATCGTGGATATGTACGCACGACGCCTTCAGATTCAGGAGAATCTCACCCGCGAGATCGCCGAAGCGGTCGCGTCGGTCACACAGGCCGCGGGCGTTGCGGTGGTGATCGAAGCCCGTCATATGTGCATGATGATGCGAGGCGTGGAAAAGCAGAACTCGGTGATGAAAACCTCGATGATGCTGGGCAGCTTCCGCGCCAATCAGGCTACCCGCACCGAGTTCCTGCAACTGGTGACCAGCGGTCGCTGACCACATGACCACTCCTGTTGCCATCATCACCGGCGCCGGGCGCCGGCTCGGCCTTGAAACCTGCAAGGCTCTGCTGGACCGGGGCTACCGGGTATTCGCCCTGTACCGGACCGACAGCGACGGTATTCGCGCCCTGGCCCAACAGGGCGCCGTACCCCTTGCGGCTGATCTGGCCGACCCGGAGCAGGTCAACGGCGCCCTGGCCGCTGTGCTGGAACAGACGGACCAGGTTCACCTGCTGGTGAACAATGCCTCCGAGTTTACCGCCGATGAGCCCGACGCGGAGCAACTGGCCCTGCAGGCGGCGCGGCTGTATCAGGTCAACAGCATTGCCCCAATGCTGCTGATGTCCGGGCTGGCGGATGCCCTGCGAAAGGGGTGCCGGAACGCGGGCCAGCCTGCGCTGGTGGTGAACGTCACCGATATCTACGTGGAGAAGCCCAACCCGCGGTTCGCCGCCTATTGCGCCAGCAAGGCCGCGCTGAGTAACCTTACCCTGAGTTATGCCCGGTTACTGGCACCGGACGTTCGGGTCAACGGAATCATGCCCGGCCCCATTCGCTTCCTGCCAGAGCATACTCCGGCAGACCAGGCCCAGGTGCTATCAGAAACCCTGTTACCCTGGGAGGGCGGTTTTGACAGCGTCGTCCAGCAGATTCTGTCCCTGCTGGACAATCACTTTATGACCGGTGCCCTGATCCCGGTAGACGGTGGCCGTCGTCTGGCCTAAGAGCTGTCCGTTCAGGGACAGCGCGACCCCCTCCACCGGTCCACCCTTGAGCAACTGACGGAAATACCCCTCCTCAACGAAGACACGGTCAAAGTCAGGCGTTGGCGCTGTCTGCAGAATATCCACATCCAATGGCCGGTCCCGTACGCTTCGCAGCGGGTCTGACCGGTCCCGCCCCAGGGCTTCTTCCAGCCCATTAAACAGCGATTTGATCTGATCCGGTTTGCACGGTGACTGAAACAGCACCAGCGCGTTAAGAAAACAGCGCTCTGTCACCATACCGTAAGGGGGCGTGCGGATGACTGGCGAAAGCCGGACTTCCCCAAAGCGATCCGCCAGCCTGGCGACCGCAAGGGGCAGATTCTTTTCAGGCGAAATATTGCTGCCCAGACCACACAGATACCACATTGCCTGTTACCTGACGGAATAAGTTGACGGAAATCATAAGTGCCCGGAACCCTTCATCATACGATGTTCCGGCCTTTTTGGCCCGGATCGCTGTAGCAGTCGAAACCTGGAGTCAGGCCCTTGCTCTGTTTGCATGAGCAGAAAGGCACGGCCAGAGCGCTCTGAAAAGTGCCCCGGTTCCCATTAATGGAAAGTCAGGAGGAACCAGAAGTGTGACGCGTTTACACTTTGTGTGTTTATTAAATAGTGAGTTAGCAAATAGCTGGCGGAACCATGCATAATTCGCTTTCCCGCAGCCCGTAAACAGGAACTCTCAGAAGCTGTTCGCTGGAGCCCCATGTGTCGCTGAATCGACCTGTATCTGTAGTTTATTTACGCCAGTTGATGAAGCCGGTCTTTCCAGCCGTTGTCCTGATGACATTTCTGGCGATCGCCACCGGGCTAAAGACGGGTCTGGATGCGGAAGAAAACGCCCAGGTCCAGCATACACTGGTCCAGGACACCGAAGCCCTGGCCCGACACCTCGAACAGGATTTCCTTGACCACGTCTCAGCGCTGCGCCGTATGGCCAAGCGCCTTGAAGTGCAGCCCGAGACCTCCCTTGAGGCCTGGCGCGAGGACGCCCGCGCCTACCTGCGGGACTTTCAGACCTTTCAGGCCATTGAGCGCATTGGCCCGGACCTGGTCATTCGCTGGATCGAACCCCTGGAAGGCAATGAGCCCGCCGTCGGCTTTAATGCGGGTTTTAATGGAGAGCGCCGGGACGCACTGCAAAGGGCTCAGGAGCGCGGCATCCTGAATATTTCCGGCGTTATCCGGCTGGCCCAGGGGGGACCGGGGCTGGTGGTTTACGCGCCCATAGGGGCCGGCGATGCCAATAACGGTTTTATTGCCGGTGTTTTCCGGATGGAACAGCTGGCCGAAGCCCTGATTCTCCCCGGCGTTCGCCGCAACTTCAGCATTGAGCTGCTGGAGGCTGGTGACATCGCCTACAGCATTCCTGCCAGCCACCCCGCCCAAACCACCTTCAGCCATACCACCGACACCCATCTGCCTTCCGTCGACTGGGCCCTGCGGGTTCGCCCAACCACCGAGTGGGTGCAGCGTTACCGCAGCTCCTGGCCGTGGGTCACCTTTCTCAGCATGGTTACCCTGGGGGTATTGGCCGCGCTTACCATTCTGCTGGTACAGCTGATTTTCAAGCGCAACCGGGCTCTGCTGCGCACCCGTCAGGAGCTGGAGGAGGAAATTGACCAGCGCGTGGCTATCCAGCAAGACCTGGCACGACTGGAGTCCACCGACAGCCTGACCGGCCTGGCCAACCGGCGCTTCTTTATGGAAGACCTTCAGCACACCCTCAGCCAGGCAGACCGGCAGATGCGCCAGGCCGCCCTGATCATGATGGATCTGGACCGGTTTCAGATGCTGAACGACTCCCTCGGCCACCACGTGGGTGACGCGCTGTTAGTCCAGGTGGCGCGGCGGCTCGACCTGCTCAGTGACGAAGGCACTATGGTGGGCTATTCCGGCGGTGACGAGTTTATGGTCTGCCAGCAACATGTGACGAGCATCGACGATGTGATCCATCTGCTGGGACAGCTGAAGGCCTGTTTCACAGAGCCCTTCCATGTTGATGACGAGTATCACCAGATCACGGCCACCATGGGCGTGGCGGTCTATCCGCAAAGCGGACTGGACGCGGACACCCTGCTGCGTAACGCCGACGTTGCGCTGTACCGCGCCAAGGAACAGGGCCGCAATACCTATCAGTTCTACACCGAAGGCATGCAGGAGCGGGAAGTGCGCCGGCTGGAGCTGGACAAGGATCTGAGCGAAGCCCTTGCCCGCAACCAGTTCGAACTCTACTACCAGCCGCAACTGGATCTGGCCACATCAAGAACGGCCAGCGTCGAAGCCCTGATCCGCTGGAACCACCCCGAGCGGGGCCTGGTCCCGCCAGCAGACTTTATTCCCCTCGCCGAAGAGAACGGCCGCATCAAGGAAATCGGCCGCTGGGTCATCCGGGCCGCCTGCCAGCAGCTCCAGCAATGGCAGGATACACCCCTGTCGACGCTGGGGATCGCCATCAACCTGTCAGGACGGGAACTGGCGGAACCGGATTTGCCGGAGTATCTGGCTCAATGTTTCCGGGAGTTCGGCGTTGAGCCTGGCCAGCTGGAGATCGAGCTGACGGAGGAATCCTTTATCGCCAACATCGAGCACAACCACACCCAGTTGCAGCGCATCAGTGAACTGGGCGTCAAGCTGGCACTGGATGATTTCGGAGTTGGCTATTCGTCGCTGGGTTACCTGCGGGATTTCACCGTCGACCTGATCAAGATCGACCGGTCGTTTATCACGCACGTTACCCACAAGTACGACGATTCGGTCATTACCCGTGCCGTGATCAACCTGGCCCACAACCTGGGCATTCGCGTAGTTGCCGAAGGAGTTGAAACCGAAGATCAGTTTCAGTTCCTTCAGCAGCACCAGTGCGACCTGATCCAGGGCTACCTGATCAGCCGCCCGGTTCCCGCAG